>NZ_WQQD01000028.1:0-80995 GCF_018785605.1 Blautia sp. MCC270 | reverse complement strand
TAAACTAATTATACCACAAGCGCCGGGCTTTTCGAAGTCCGGCGTTTTGTGTTGAATATAAAATGAGCTGCCGCACGTTATAATGAAAAAAGCGGAGCAAAGGTCAATTAATAGTTTTGTGTTGAATATAAAATGAGCTGCCGCACGTTAGTGCGACAGCCCCACTTTTTATATGTTTGTATAAATATCCGTTATATATATCGTAATATTTGACCGAATCAAGTAATCCCCTATAGAATGTTTTCTGATAACAGACTGGAAACTATTTCGAAATCATGCTAGAATGAAATTGGTTTGGTTAAGAAAGAATAATTTATGAGAAAGAAGCAGAAAAATGGAATTATTTGATATCATAGATGAAAACGGAAATCCCACTGGAAAGATCGTAGAACGGAGTATTGCTCACGCAGAAGGAATCCCTCATCGTACTGCTCATATCTGGATCATCCGTCGGAGGAATGAAAAAACAGAGATCCTTCTTCAGAAAAGATCCAGAAACAAGGACTCCTTTCCTGGAAAATTTGATACTTCATCTGCAGGTCACATACAGGCGGGAGATGAACCAATGGAATCGGCATTACGGGAACTGGAAGAAGAACTGGGAATCCATGCAGAATCAGCTGATCTGCAGTTTGCAGGAAAATTCCCCATATCTTTTGCCAGAGAATTTCATGGAAAAATATTCCGGGATGAAGAAATCGCTTTTGTTTATATCTACGATCACCCGGTAGAGATCAATCATCTTACACTTCAAAAGGAAGAAGTAGAAGAGGTACAGTGGTTTGATCTGGAAGAAACGTATCAGCAATGCAGTCAGCACAGAGATAAATTCTGTGTTCCGCTGGGAGGTCTGCAGCTTGTACGTCAATTTATAAAAAGTAACGGCAATACAATAAAGGAGTGAAAGATCATGAGAAAAGATTTCGGAGCAAAGCCTTACACTTATCCACAGCCGGTATTAATGATCGCTACATATGGTGAGGATGGAAAACCGGATGTTATGAATGCAGCCTGGGGAGGAATCAGCGATGATAAGGAAATTTCCATCTGTGTCAGTGAAAATCATAAAACAACTGAAAACATCCTGAAAAAAGGCGCTTTTACAGTAAGTATGGCAGATGTGGAGCATATGACAGCCTGCGACTATGTAGGAATTGTTTCCGGAAACAAAGAGCCGGATAAATTTGTAAAAGCCGGATTTACAGCAGAAAAATCTGAAAAAGTAGATGCACCTATTATCAAAGAGCTTCCAATCTGTATAGAATGTAAGCTGAAAAGCTATGACAAAGACACCTGCCGGCTGATCGGTGAGATCGTAAATGTCAGCGTGGATGAGAGCGTTCTGGATGAAAATGGAAACGTAGATGTTGCAAAAGCAGCACCGATCACTTTTGATCCGTTCAACAATGCATATATCCGTCTTGGCGAAAAAGTCGGCGATGCTTTTAAAGCCGGAACGGCACTGAAATAAATAATATCTACTGAAATACAGAAAGTCTCTTTCACAGGTACAGATAAAAAATTATCTTCTGGAAGAGACTTTCTATTTGTTATAAATATTCTTTAATTCAGAACTCCCAATTCTTTAAAGGCCTGAAAAATCCCGTCCTGATCATTACTCTTTGTTACAAAAGAGAAATGTTTTTGCAGCTCAGAAGGTGCATTTCCCATCAAAACTCCACATCCTACTGCCTCCAGCATTTCCAGATCATTATAATTATCTCCGAATGCAATAGTACTGGTAAGAGGGATTTTTCGAAGATCACAAAGATATTTTACAGCTTCCGCTTTGTTTATGCCGCCAGCCATGATCTCCAGAAGAGAATCGGAAGATCTTGCAATAGATAATTCCGGAAAATATTTGCGAAGAAGTGTTTCTGACGGTGACATATATTCAGAATCGCACATACACAGGATTTTATCTACCATAAGCGTATCTGAGAGAGACTGAAGGGATCCCTCTATAGAGGTAGTTTCCACAACCGTTTCTTCATGGATCACATGAGGGTCTGTCCGGTCTTTTACGATCCAGTCTTCTGAGGTAAAAACATTCCAGGTCACGTGAGGACATTTTTTTTCGATCACATCAATGATTTTGGAAGCGTCAGAAATGCTTATTCCTTTTTCGTAAAGGATATTTTGATCTTCATCCAGGATTAGTGCACCACTGAATGCAATGGTACAACAATGGAAATCATTTTTTTTAATAATAGGACGGATGCCGGAAGGGCTTCGTGCTGAAGAAATAGTAAACAGAACGCCCTGATCTGTCAAAGTATGAATGGCGGAACTGGTCAGCGGAGATACCACATGTTCTGAGGTTAGTAAAGTGCCGTCAATATCGCTGAAAACAGCCTGTGGCTTAAATGAAGATAATAGTTTCATATTCGAGATCCTTTCTGTAAAAGATGAGTATAGGTGTTTCTGTATATAAAATAGCACATAAATAACAAAATAAAAATATATCCAGATTTCATTATGACAAAGCTTTTTTTGGAGCCAGTGCAGTAGATGCCTCTTTTGGAGCATCGGCCACTAGAGAGATCGAAGCAGCTGTGAAACGCTGCGTGTATGCCAATGCAGAGGAAAGCTATCTTCTGGCGGACCATACCAAGTTTGGCAAAAAAAATCTCATAAAATATAATGATGTCAGTGAGTACCAGTTGATCTTTACCGATGAAGAATTGGAAACGGAGCAGAAAAATAAAGTGATCCGACAGGGTGGAAGATTTTGTGAATAGCAAAAATACAGAAATCTGTTGACAGAAGATAAATCTGCAGATTATATATAAATATAACAGATTCACGAAAAAACCTCGGATTATTCAGAAAATTCATGCTTGTAGGTGAATATAGGATATGATAACATAAAAAGTATCATTTTTGTAAAAACGCAAAAAAGGAGGTGCTGACATGCGCTCAATGAGAAAAAATGCATACAGGAGAGCTATATCTTCCTAATGATGATGAGATCATCCAGGATCAGATCAAAAAGCTGGATCGACTTTATGATTTCAATATGACACGTCCCACACAGTTGGATAAAAGAAATGCTGAAAGAGATACTACACTATGATATAAGAGTGGAAGGAATGTCCGGCTTTTGAAAAATCAAAAAGAAGCAGGTTGATAGGAACAGGAATGGATGAGGACCTGTCTGATGCTGAAAGAAAAGAGGATAAATTATGGGAATGAATGAAACACCGTCAGCAGACCGTGTACATATCGGTTTTTTTGGCAGAAGAAATGCAGGAAAATCCAGTATCGTAAATAAGGTGACAGGCCAGGAACTGGCTGTGGTATCCGATGTAAAGGGAACTACTACAGATCCGGTAAGTAAGGCCATGGAACTACTTCCTATGGGCCCGGTGGTGATCATAGATACACCAGGTATTGATGATGAAGGACATCTTGGAGAACTTCGCGTCCGCAAGGCGAAACAGGTGTTGAACAGAGTGGATGTAGCAGTTCTTGTAGTAGATGCCACTGTGGGAAAAACCAGTGTGGATGAAGAATTGATCCATATTTTTAAAGAGAAGGAGATTCCATATCTGGTTGTTTATAACAAGGCAGATCTGCTGAAAACAAAAGATGGGAACCGGCTTTCTTCAGATAATAACTTAAACCGGAATACCCATGCGGGTGCGGTCAAAGAGAGTAGTGTCAGCCAGAAACAGGATCATGAAAACCAGAACACAGAGCAATCTATTTATGCCAGCGCCGCCACCGGTCAGAATATCTACGAATTGAAAGAAAAGATCGCTTCGCTGGCAGTAACGGATGAACTGAAATTGCGTCTGGTAGGGGATCTCCTTGAACCATCAGATTTTGCGATTCTTGTAGTTCCCATAGATAAAGCTGCACCAAAAGGGCGTCTGATCCTTCCGCAGCAGCAGACGATCCGTGATGTGCTGGAAGCCGGAGCAGCAGCCATCGTGATCAAAGAGGATGAGCTTTCCAATACACTGGAAACTCTGGGGAAAAAACCAAAGCTTGTGATCACAGACAGCCAGGTCTTTGCCAGAGTCAGTGAAGAAACTCCAGAAGATATCTGGCTTACTTCATTCTCTATTCTGTTTGCCAGATTTAAAGGAAATCTAAATACAGCGGCAGCTGGGGCAGCAGCACTGGACCGGCTGAAAGACGGTGACAAGATCCTGATCTCAGAGGGATGTACCCACCACAGGCAGTGTGATGATATCGGAACAGTCAAGCTTCCACGCTGGATCCGTAATTATACGGGGAAAGAGCTGGAATTTGAGTATTCTTCCGGAAGAGATTTCCCGGAGGATGTGACGAAGTACAGTCTGATCGTGCATTGTGGCGGATGTATGCTTAATGAGAGAGAAATGCGTTACCGTCAGAAATGTGCATTGGATCAGGAGATTCCTATCACCAATTACGGAATTGCCATTGCCTACATGCAGGGAATCCTGAAACGTTGTGTGGAAATGTTCCCGGATGTGAGGAAAGAACTGGATCAGTAATTTTTTTCAGGTGTTTACATTTTTTTCGAAAAATGATATAGTAGCGATTGTTCATTTTATAAATTTGCAAAAGGTGACGATAAGGAGTTGCAGATACAATGATCGATCAGACACTTTCACAGGCCCTGCAGAAAGAAATTCCAATACTTACAGCTCAGATCCGAAGTCTCTATGCAGAATTCGATAAAAAATTTCATCTTAACGGAGCAAAGATCCCTATAACTTTTGGCATGGAGCCGGATCTGCTGGGATCTTATACAAGAGGCAGCTGCCACGAAAAAGAGCATTTCCATTTTTCTCTGCTGTTTATCGGCTATGCGGTAAAAAATCCTCTGAAAAAAGAAGACCGACTGGATCTTTACAAACATGAATATGCCCACTATATGCAGTATAATTTTCACATTCCCTCAGAGTATCAGTGGCAGCACGGAACCCACGGAAGCGCCTGGAAATACTGCTGTTCCCTGACTGGTGCGGCACCAACGCCATATTATAAGGCAGGGGAAGCTCTGATGAAACACAACTATGAGAAAAAACTCCGAAGCCCGATCCATGACCGTACTGTAACGGTGCGGGATACTTACAGAAGAGAGCAGCAGCACAGGAATACTCAGAACAGTATTGTACGCTATGAGATCGGAGAGGATGTCAGTCATCCGAAATTCGGAACCGGAAATATTGAGCATGTAGAGCAGCTTCCGGGTTCTGTAAGGCTTCACATCCGTTTTGGAGAAGAGCTGAAAGTGATCGATCAGAAATGGCTTCTTCGGACAAAATATAAAAAGATCTGAATATAGTTTTATAAAAATAGACATCATCCTGGATATCAAAATAGATATCATATGGAGATGTTTATTTTTTTTATATCATTGATACAGTATAAAAAAATTCTCCGGTACAGAAAATCTGTGTTCCGGAGAATTTTAAGTCAGGCGGATATTTGCGATCCGTATTTAGCCAGTTGCCTGATTCGGTTAAAATCAGCTTATATTATTCAGAAACCTTCACAAACTGGCTGTTATAAAGATTCTGATAGAATCCGCCTTTTGCCATAAGCTCTTCATGGCTTCCCTGCTCGATGATGCTTCCGTCTTTCATGACAAGAATCTCATCTGCATTGCGGATGGTAGAAAGACGGTGTGCAACGATAAAGCTTGTTCGTCCCTGCATCATCCGGTCAAAGGCCTCCTGGATCAGCATTTCTGTTCGGGTATCAATACTGGAGGTTGCCTCGTCAAGGATCAGCATCGGCGGCAGACACAGCATGACACGGGTGATGCAGAGAAGCTGCTTTTGTCCTTGACTTAAGCTGTCTTCATAAAGAATGGTATCCAGGCCATTTGGAAGACGGCGGATAAATTCCCAGCTGTGGGACATTTTAGCTGCCTGGATCACGTCCTCATCAGAAGAATCCGGCTTTCCGATACAGATGTTGTCACGGACAGTTCCATGCTTGATCCAGGTATCCTGGAGAACCATGCCATAGCTTCCGCGGAGGGCATGTCTGGAAATATCGGTGATGGGGGTTCCGTCTACGGAAATACTTCCACCGGTGACGTCATAGAACCGCATCAGCAGGTTGATAAAAGTTGTCTTGCCACAACCGGTAGGGCCTACGATGGCAATACGTCTGCCTGGTTCTGTATGAAGATTAAAATTTTTAATGAGAGGTTTGTCCGCTTCGTAGCGGAAGGAAACATTCTGGATATCCACTGCACCTTTTACATCGACAAGATTTCCGGACGGATCCGGGCTTTCTGGCTCTTCCTCCAGAAGATCAAAGATCCTGGTAGCGCAGGCCAGAGCGTTCTGAAGCTCTGTGATCACGGAGCTGATATCGTTGAAGGGCTTCATATACTGGTTTGCATAAGCCAGCAGTACGGAAAGTCCACCGACAGTCAGATGACCGCCCGGGATCAGAAAGGCACCTGCAAGAGCTACACCTGCGTAAATGATGTTGTTGACACATCGTGTGGACGGGTTGGTGAGGCTGCTGTAAAAAACAGCCTTCTGGCTGGCATCACGGAGTTCTTCATTGATCGCAGCAAAACGTTCGGAAGAACGATTTTCGTAACCAAAGGCCTGAACTACTTTTTGATTTCCGATCATTTCCTCGATCAGTGCAGTCTGACGTCCACGGGCATCACTCTGCGCGCGGAACATCTGGAAGGAATGGGAGGAGATGAATTTCGCCACAAAAAAGCTTACAGGTGTCAGGACAATGATCATCAGAGTAATCCACACATTTTTGGAGAACATGAAGAGCAGGGTTCCGATGATGGTGATGACACCGGAAAACAGCTGTGTAAATCCAAGGAGCATACCATCGGAAAGAATATCCGTATCTGCGATGACACGGCTGATGATATCACCGGTGCTGTGTCCGTCCAGGTAGGACAGAGGAAGCTTCTGGATATGGCGGATGGATCTTGCACGGATATCCTGTACTGTGCGGTAGGTCATACGGTTGTTGATGACACTCATGATCCAGGTGGCAATGCCGGAAAATACGATCATGACAAGAATACGGGAAAGATAGAATCCCATTCTTGTAAAATCAACTTCGTGGGCAGCAACGACCTCATCAATGGCATAACCAAAAAGTACGGGGACATACAGCTGCAAAATTACAGTGACTGCTGCCAGGATCACACTTAATACGAGAAGAAAACGGTATTTTCCAATGAAACGTAGTACCTTGAAAAAGGTTGCCATGCTGTTTTTGCTTTTGGCGGTTGTATCTGTTTTACTCATGCCAGGACCTCCTTTCCAGTCGCTTTTTCATATTTGGTACGCTCTTCCGGGAACTGTGAGAAAAAGATCTCACGGTAGGTTTTACAAGTAGAGATCAGCTCCTGATGGGTTCCTTTTCCGGAAAGCTGACCGTCATCCAGTACCAGGATCAGATCGGCCTGGCGGATGCTGGCGGCTCTCTGGGATACCAGGAAGGTGGTTGTTTTTCCACCAAGCTGGTGAAGGGATTTCCGAAGTGCCGCATCTGTGGCAAAGTCAAGAGCACTGGCACTGTCATCCAAGATCAGGATTTCTGGCTTTTTCACAAGGGCGCGGGCAATGGTAAGTCTCTGACGCTGGCCACCGGAAAGATTCCGGCCGTTCTGTTCCAGACGGAAATCCAGCTGACCGTCCTTTTTCTCTACGATTTCACGAGCCTGAGCGGTGGTAAGTGCTTCCCACATTTCTTCGTCCGTGGCATCTTCACGTCCCCAGCTTAAGTTATCGCGGATGGTTCCCTGGAAAAGTGCTGCTTTTTGAGGAACTACGCCGATTTTTTCCCTGAGTTCCTGCCTGGAATAGGTCTGTACATTCTGACCGTTGAGGGTAATGACTCCGGAGGTTGCGTCGTAGAAACGGGCGATCAGATCCACAAGAGTGGATTTACCGCTTCCGGTACCGCCGATGATTCCGATCGTAGAGCCTTTTTTTGCGGAAAAAGTGATATCAGAAAGGCTAGGTGCGCCGGTTCCTGCATAGGAGAAACTCACATGGTCAAAAGCAACTGCATAGTCACTGCTTTCCAAAGTCGGTAAGGAAGCTTTGTCCGGGTAAGTCATGGTGGAATCGACCTTCAGGATTCCGGCAACGCGATCCGCACAGGCCATGGATTTGTTCAGGGTGATGATCAGGGACGCAAGCTTGATCAGTTCTACGATCATCTGTGCCATATAGTTGTAAAGAGCAACTATTTCACCCTGCTGCATGTTTCCGAGGTTTACCTGTACACCTGCAGTCTGGATCAGGATTACTGTTGCGATATTGATCAGTACATAAGTTGCAGGATTTAAAAGTGCAGAGATTTTTCCGACAAATTCGTTCAGTCTGGTAAGTGCAAGATTGCTTTCGTCAAACTCCGCAACGGCATCAGCTTCACGGCAAAATGCACGGATCACACGGACACCGGTCAGGTTTTCTCTGGTAAGACGGGTGACGGAATCCAGACGTCCCTGTACTTTTTTGAAAAGCGGGATACTTAAAAACATGATCACAAAGACAACCAGGAACAGTACCGGAATGGCAACTGCGAAGATCAGTGCACAGCGTACATTGATGGTAAAAGCCATTACCATAGAGCCTAGAACAATAAACGGGCTTCGAAGAAGAAGACGGAGTCCCATGTTTACTCCGTTCTGTACCTGATTGACATCGTCTGTAAGACGGGTGATCAGCGTGTCAGTGCCAAGGGTGTCCAGCTCCGTATAGGAAAGCTTCTGGATATGGTCAAATACAGCCTGACGCACTTCTGTGGCAAAGCCTACGCTGGCTTTTGCAGCAAAAAACTGTGCAGTAATGCTGACTGCAAGTCCTGCAGCAGCCATCAGTATCAGGATAAAAAACTTCTGAACGATATAGCCGTGGTCATTATTTGCAATTCCCACATCGATGATCTGGGCGATGACGACAGGCACCAGCAGATCAAATACAACTTCCAGAAACTTGAAAAAAGGAGCCAGAACGCTTTCTTTTTTGTAATTTCGAAGATATTTTGCAAGTGTTCGCATTTCTTTTTCTTCCTCCGTTTCCTTATTTTTCTATAATAAACCTCTGTTATTATACTCCTATGGAGATAATACGTATAATATTGTTTTTAATGTATGATAATATAATTTTGCTATTGCCCGGGACGAAAATCTGTGGGATGATAGAAGTATGGTTTTTCGGATAATTGTGGGGGAAAGATATTCATAGTATTTACAAAGTATTGCAGATATAGTATTTCTTAACCGAATTAAGAAAGTGCTCTGTGGGACAGCGAAAAGCAATAAGCAGTAGATGGGTTTTGCCTGTGTTATATACCAGATAAAGAAAGAAGGATTTATATATGGAAATCAGACAGCTGGAATATTTTCATGAGATCGCAGCAACAGGAAGCATCAATGAAGCCGCAAGGAGACTGAACATGTCCCAGCCGCCGCTGAGCTATCAGATCAAGCAGCTGGAAGCAGAGCTGAAGGTGAAGCTTTTTGAGCGGACCAGGGCAGGCGTGACACTGACAGAAGCAGGAAAGCTTCTTTATGACAGGACAGAGAACATTTTGAGCTACGTTCGTTCCACAGAACTGGAAGTATCCAAAGCAGGGAAAAAACAGGTTTTACGTATCGGGATCACGCCAACCACAGTGACCACCATTATGCCTTATATTTCCAGATTTTCTAGGGAAAATTGTGATGTAAACTTTGAGGTAAGGGATGCGATCACCTTTACACTTCTGAATTATCTGATGGATGGGATCATTGATGTTTCGGTAGTGCGTACACCTATCAAGCTGGAAGGTTTAAATTATCTGGAACTGGATGAGGAACCCATGATCGCGGTCCTTCCTCCGGAGATCCCGGAAAATGAGACAAAAAAAGAGGGCATCAGCCTTAAAGAGCTGACTGAATGCCCTCTCATTATTTACCGGCGGTACGAAGAATTTCTGATGAAAGCCTTTGGAGAAAAAAATCTCCAGCCGGATATTTTCTGTGTCTGCGATGATCCCAGAGACGCCATGCTCTGGGTGCAGGAAGGTCTTGCAACCGCCGTTTTTCCAAGATCCATGGAAGATCTCTGTACAGATCTTCCGATCCGCATCATTGAAGAAGAGAAGCTGAAGACCAGGATCCTTCTTGCCTGGAAAAAGGATCGCAGGCCTTCTGCCGTGATGCAGGATTTTATCAATATCTGTGAGAAATATGCAGGAAACCCTGCAATCTGATCATGGACCTGGAAAGGGATGTATGCAGAAATCAGTCTTTGAGATGCTCTTCCTTCCAGTGCTTCCATTTCTGAACAGCTTCCGGATTCTGCTTTTCCAGCCGTTCTTCCAGCTTTTTCCGGCGCTGTTCCAGCCGTTCTAGGACTTCCGGATGCTCGGCAAGGATTTTTTCTTTCAGCTTGCCACGGCGCTTTTCTAGAAGATGAAGGATCAGTTTCCGGTCGGAAGTTAATTCCTCAGGCAGCTCATCCATATGTAATTCAATTCTTCGAAGCAGTTCATCCTCATCCAGAACACCCAGCCCATGCCAGTTATCCAGAAGCTCTTCCAGACCTTCTTCGGAGAGACGTTGGATATCCGGGATCTGATGCAGCTGTTCAATAATGTGATGGACAGATTCTTCGATCTCTTTTACTGCATCATCACCAAAAGCCCAGGCGAACTCTTCCAGGGTATTTTCTTCCTCTGCCGGAAGAAAAGCGATACTGCGGCGCAGAAGCTTTGTCTCGTCTTCCTTTGGAACATCCAGTTCATAAGGGGCTTCGATCCCTGCGTCATGCAGAGCAGCAAGAATGGTACGGCGGACCATACCGTCCTTGATCATATGACCGATGCCGAACTGACGCAGCTGGTCATTGATCTGGGTGGAATGTTCTGTGAGGTAAAAACGGATCCCACGTTTTTTCAGGCTTGCGGAGATGGCATCCAGACGGTCTGCTGCTGTGACATCAATGCTGTTGATAGCACTGGCATCTATGATCACTACCCTGGTGTCCTTTCGGATGCTGTTCTCAATATCTTCCTGAAAAATCTTTATATTTGCAAAAAACAGGTTTTCACTGAAACGGTAGATCACAACGCCCTTAATAGGGTAGGCGAAACGGTTTTTGGACAGATCAAAATAAGCATCTCTTCCAGGGATCATACCACGGAAGGAGCGCGGCGGGTTGGTGGCCTTCAGGATCACAGCTACGAAAGAGAGCAGGATACCAATGATAACCCCATAAATGGTTCCAAGACAGAGCACACTGAAACCGGCAGCCATGAAGATGTAGAATTCTGTACGGCTTACTTTGAAAAGACGTACAGCCAGATGGGTTTCCACCACATCCATCAGAGCAGAGATCACAATGGCTGTCAGTACAGGAACCGGAAGATATCCGATAAAACCGGTGCCGAAAAGAAGAATCAGAGCCATGGTGATCCCGGCAGTGATGGAAACCGCCTGAGATTTTCCACCGTACTGTTCATTGAGGGAGGTGCGGGAGATACTGCCGTTTACTGGGCAGCAGCCTACTGCGGCGGCAGCAATATTTCCGGCGGCACAGGCTAGGATTTCCAGACGGTCGTTCAGCTTATAATCATTGCGGAACGCAAAGGTATTCTCTGCAAGAAGAGTTTCTGCCATAATGACAACAGCAACCATAAGACCGCGGCCTGCCGCCTGGGTCAGATCAACATTTCCGAAATCCGGGATCACCAGGGAGGGAAGCCCATGTTCTACAGACTGCAGGAGGACTACGCCTTTTTCGTCCACATGAAAAACAACGGTGGAAAGAACACCCAGAGCCATAATAACGATAGCCATGGGGAATTTCGGCGCCAGCTTTTTAAATGTGCGGATCAGCACCAGAGCACCAAGCCCCATGAAGAGGGAAAGCCAGCTGATATTTTTGACAGCAGCAAAGATATGCTCTGCCAGTTCCAGGAGCTCTCCGGATCCTGCAGGACTTCCCATAAGTTTCGGGATCTGCATCAGGATGATGGTAACTGCGATACCGCTGATAAAACCGCCCATAACAGGTGTGGAGATAAAGTCCACGATCTTATCAGCGTGGAGCAGAAAGAAGATAAACAGCCACAGACCTGCAAAAAGTGCGATGGCAGGAACATAATCCATGGCAGCTTCTGACTCTGCAGCAATGCCAAGAGTAGACAGTGCACCACCTACAATGGCAGCAGGTGCCGCATCAACTCCGAAGATAAACTGTCTTGAAGTGGAAAATAGAGCAAACAAAAGGATCGGCAGAACAGAACCGTACAGTCCGTATACCGCCGGGATCCCGGAAATCTGGGCATATCCCATGGAAATAGGGATGGAAACAGCTGCTATGATGATGCCGGAGAAAATATCTTTGGGAAGGTATTCCTTCCGATATCCTCGCAGCGTGGAAAACAGGGAAAGCTTCATATAGTCACATCCTTTTCTGAAAAATATTTTCTATTATATACCAAAGAGAGCCTGCAGGAAAGAAGCAAAGCAAAGGTTCCGGGTGAAAAATCGTGGACAAAGAATAACTGCCATATTATAATAAATGCGAAATTGCAGTAACCGTAAGAGAATACATACTGCAAAGCTGAGAAATCATCAATCATCAGGAAAGGTTAAGATATAAATGAAAAAAGCGATCATAGCAATGAGCGGCGGTGTAGACAGCTCCGTGGCAGCTCTTTTGACAAAAGAATCCGGTGACGAGTGCATCGGCGCTACCATGAAACTTTACAACAACGAAGATATCGGTGTCCACAGGGAAAAGACCTGCTGTTCCCTGGACGATGTTGAGGATGCCAGAAGCGTAGCCTATCAGATGGATATGCCTTACTACGTGTTTAATTTTACCGCAGATTTCCATACAGAGGTTATGGACAGGTTTGTAGATGCCTACGAAAACGGCTGCACCCCTAATCCATGTATCGACTGTAACCGATATCTGAAATTTGATAAAATGTTTCACCGCATGCAGGAGATTGGCTACGATTATATTGTAACCGGACATTATGCAAGAGTGGAGTACGATGAGAAACGGGACCGCTACCTTCTGAAAAAAGCAGTGGACGATACAAAGGATCAGTCATACGTTCTCTATATGCTGACCCAGGAACAGCTGGCACATGTAAAGCTTCCGCTTGGAGGTCTCCGGAAGGACCAGGTTCGTGTCATTGCCGAAAAACATGGCTTTATCAATGCCAGAAAGCATGACAGTCAGGATATCTGCTTTGTACCGGACGGCGACTATGCGAAATTTATTGAGAAGTACACAGGTAAAAAAACACCGGAAGGTGATTTTGTAGATAAAGAGGGAAACTATATCGGACGCCATAAGGGAATCATCCATTACACGATCGGCCAGCGCCGCGGCCTTGGCATTCCGGCGGCCAGCCGTCTTTATGTCTGTGAGATCTCTCCGAAGACCAATACGGTAGTTCTCGGGGACAACGCAGATCTTTTCAGTAGTGAACTTGAGGCAGATAGTGTAAATCTGATCTCTGTGGACAGCTTAGCTGAGCCGAAAAGAGTGACTGCCAAGATCCGTTACCGTCACAAAGAGCAGCCTGCCACTGCATGGCAGACACCGGATGGCATCCTTCATGTGAAATTTGATGAACCGCAGAGAGCCATCACAAAAGGCCAGGCTGTAGTGATGTATGACGGAGATGAGGTTGTAGGTGGTGGCGTTATAAATAAAATCTATAGCCAGCCATAAATAAATGTGAGAACCTAAATAGATAAACCCCATTGACATACTAGGAAAAGGGTGATATGATTGCATCATCAAAAAACGGAGCACACAAAACAAGGTGAGCAACGTGATGATCAGGAGGAAATCATGAAGGTTTTACAGAAGTCAACAAGGGTGTTTATCGAAGAAAAGCGAATGTGTTGTTGTCGCTGATAAGCAGATGATCATAAGATAAGCAATTACTATTTTACCGAATATAAGAATAAAAGAAAAGAGGACAAACACATGAGCAAAATTACAAGAGATCAGAGAAAATTCAAATTTGAGACATTACAGCTTCACGTAGGACAGGAACAGCCGGATCCGGTTACAGATGCAAGAGCAGTACCAATCTACCAGACATCTTCCTATGTATTCCGCAACTGCGATCATGCAGCAGCACGTTTCGGACTTGCAGATGCCGGTAACATTTACGGACGTCTTACAAACCCGACAGAGGACGTATTTGAGAAGAGGATCGCAGCACTTGAGGGTGGTTCCGCAGCACTTGCAGTAGCATCCGGTGCAGCAGCTATCACATACACGATCGAGAATCTTGCACAGCAGGGAGATCACATTGTAGCAGCCAAAAATATTTACGGCGGTACAACAAACCTTCTGGAGCATACGCTTCCGGCATACGGAATCACAACAACATTTGTTGATGTATTTAATCTCGAGGAAGTGGAGAATGCGATCCAGGAGAACACAAAAGCTGTTTATATTGAGACTCTTGGAAACCCAAATTCTGATGTTGTAGATATTGAGGCTCTTGCAAAAATTGCTCACAAACATAAAATTCCGCTTGTTGTAGATAATACATTTGCAACACCATACCTCGTAAGACCAATTGAGTACGGCGCAGATATCGTTGTTCATTCCGCAACAAAATTCATCGGTGGCCACGGAACTACTATCGGTGGTGTGATCGTAGAGAGTGGTAAGTTTGACTGGGAGGCATCCGGCAAATTTGCATCTCTTACAGAGCCAAACCCAAGCTATCATGGCGTAAGCTTCACAAAAGCATGCGGACCGGCAGCATTTGTTACAAAGATCCGTGCGATCCTTCTTCGTGACACAGGAGCAACAATTTCTCCGGTGAGCTCCTTTATCTTCCTTCAGGGACTTGAGACACTGTCTCTCCGTGTAGAGCGTCATGTTGAGAACGCACTGAAGGTTGTACAGTATCTGAATGATCATCCGCAGGTAGAGAAGGTTCATCATCCGTCTGTATCCACAGATCCAAGCCAGCAGGAGCTTTATAAGAAATATTTCCCTAACGGCGGCGGTTCCATCTTTACATTCGAGATCAAGGGAGATGCACAGAAGGCAAAGGATTTCATTGATAACCTTGAGCTGTTCTCACTTCTTGCAAACGTTGCAGATGTGAAATCCCTTGTTATCCATCCGGCTACTACAACACACAGCCAGTGCACAGAGGAAGAGCTTCTTGATCAGGGAATCAAGCCAAATACGATCCGTCTTTCCATCGGAACTGAGAATATCGATGATATCATCCAGGATCTTGATGAGGCATTCAAGGCTGTCCAGTAAATAAGACAATTAAATAAGAAGAACACTTTCTGAAATCAATAGCACAGAAAAATCTGCTCCGGAACATATGAGAACATAGTCCCGGGGCAGATTTTTTGTGTGCTTATCTGGAGAATTCAAAAGTGGGAAGATCCGTGTCGATGGCACTGAGGATGCATGGATCATGTGCGATTTTTTTCAGGCGGATTCCGATGCCACAAGTTCTTCTAATGTTCCGAAGGTATATCCCATCTCTTCCCATTTTGTCAGCAGCTCATCCAGAATGGAAGCATTGGTGGAAGAGGTGCTATGCAGCAGCACGATGGCACCCGGATGGATCCGTCCCAGAAGCTTTTCAAAAGCTTCTTCTTTCGAAGGCTGCTTATCCTGATACCAGTCCACATAAGCCAGACTCCAGAAAAAGGTGTGGTATCCCATCTCTTTTGCCATCTCTAAATTTTCCACGCTGTAAATGCCCTGGGGCGGGCGATAAAATTTTGTCATTTCTTTTCCGGTGGCTTCCTTATAAAGAACCTCCACATCCTCAAGCTGCTTCTGAAAGGCTTCCTTTGTGGAGATGCCGGACATATCCGGGTGTGTCATGGTGTGGTTGCCTATGGTATGGCCTGCATCTACGATCTCACGGATCAGTTCCGGTTTTTCACGGATCAGAGTCCCCACAACAAAAAATGTGGCATGTACCTGATGCTTATGTAAGGCATTCAGAATGGCAGGCATATTTCCATTGTCATAGCCTGCGTCAAAGGTAAGATAGATTTTTTTCTCATCGCTATCGGCTGCATACCAGGCATTGTATTTTTTTAATTCTTCCATAGAAGCATTTCCTGTGGGCCGTTTGCCTTCTTCCTGAAAACCGAGCCCCCAGTTTTCATTTTGGAATGTCATAGAAGCAGAAGAGGTCTGGCTGTTTTCGGCAGAATTCGGATGGGATCGTGGGTCGGAAGTAAAATGAGAATAGATCTTTCCTACAAGACTGCCAAGAGCAAAAGCCATGACAAAGAAAAAAATAAGACGGTAGATGTGTTTTTGTTTCATGGGAACCTCAGAGAAAATGGAGTTATTAATATGTTTATGAACACGAAGAAGAAGATATGAAAGCAGAAGATCATGAGATCATGTCTGTGAGACAGAGGTCAAAATAAGCAAAAAATAAGAGTCATCAGCGATTGATTTCTTCTGCCGATGACTCTTTTAATTTTCATTATCCAATGGAATATACCTCTCATTTCTTAGATTTAAAACTTATACGGAATTAAAATTTACGTTCTCGGTGGTCCGTACCTCCTTGTTTTAATTATGATGGAAAATCTTTAAATCTTCTGGTGGACTGTACCTCTCTTTCTTAGATTATGGGAAGTAAGTTATGTTTTCGGTGGGTTCACGCTCCTTTTTGATTTAGTTTTTTGTTTTCCGTTTGTTTTATTTGATGGTTAAACTATAACAGATAAAATAGAAAATGTCAATACTAAATTTAAAAAAATAATAAAGATAAGCATAAAAAGAAAAATAATAAAAATAAAAGAACTGAAAAATCAGACAATATCAAGGCCGGATAAAAGGTATAGACCCAACCCTTTTCGGACAAGCTACCCTCATAAACATAAGAAGAAAATTACAAAGTGCAGGAGATCATAAACAGTATTATTATTTTCAAGGAGGGAAAAACTTATGCTACGTTATCTGCCTGTTCGAAAAGTTCATGCAAGACAGGTCCTTGATTCCAGGGGGAATCCTACAGTGGAAGCGGAAGTGACGGTAGGTGAAGGAATTGTGGGGATTAATGGATACACAGGAAGAGCCATGGTGCCGTCCGGAGCATCCACAGGTAAATTTGAGGCTGTGGAGCTGCGGGACGGAAACCGGGAGGAATATCTGGGCCAGAGTGTGAAAAAAGCAGTGGAAAATATCAATACACGTCTGGCAGATGCTATTATCGGAGAGAATGCCCTGAACCAGGCATGGATCGATCATCTTTTGATCGAAACCGACGGAACGGAGAACAAAAGCAGTGCAGGAGCCAATGCCACGCTGGCAGTATCTCTGGCAGCAGCCCGTGCAGCAGCCGGGGCCCTTCGGCTTCCTCTTTATCAGTATTTGGGCGGCTGTCATACCCTGCAGCTCCCTGTGCCGATGATGAATATTTTAAACGGGGGTGCTTGTGTTATTATAATGACACAAGGCAGAACCCCTTATAATACAAGGGCTCTAGCGATTTAGTCCTAAATAAATTTCGTAACCAATCAACGAATTTATGAAGGAAAGGCCTCTCTTTTATAAATAACACAGTACAGAAGTAATAGAATTTCAGAACTCTGCTGAGATGTATTTACTATACCACGAAAGCGGTGATAATTGAATAAAAATATGTTTTGGACTGAATTAGCTCGCATGAGATTTATATCTCAGCTGTCTGATTCAGTCTTTTTATTTGACAAGAAAGAAGGGAAAGATTATGGCAAAAGTAATTTCTATTGTAAACCCAAAAAGGGGAACGGGAAAATCAGCATGTACAGCTAATTTAGCAGTAGGATTAGCACAAAAGAATATGAAAGTGTTAATCGTTGATGCCGATCCACAGTCTGAGGTATCCGCAGGATTTGGATATCGTGATTGTGATGAAAGTAATGAAACACTTACAGCTCTTATGGATGCAGTAATGAAAGATGAATATATTCCTTCAGACTGTTATATCAGGCATCAGGCAGAAGGAATAGACATTATCTGTTCTAACATTGGACTGGCAGGTACAGAAGTACAGTTGGTAAATGCAATGAGCAGGGAATATGTATTGAAACAGATATTATATGGTATTAAGGATCAATATGATGCAGTCATCATTGATTGTATGCCATCATTGGGAATGATTACGATCAATGCACTGGCTGCATCAGATGAAGTCCTCATTCCGGTTGAAGCGTCCTACCTGCCAATAAAAGGATTGCAGCAGTTATTAAAAACAATCGGTAAGGTCCGTAAGCAGATCAATCCGAAGTTGCAAGTCGGTGGAATTCTGTTTACGATGGTCGATGCTCATACGAATGATGCCAGAAATAATATGGAGCTTCTCAGAAATGTATATGGGAGTCAAATTCATGTCTTTGATAATTATATTCCATTTTCTGTAAGAATGAAGGAAGCAGTCAGAGAAGGACAGAGTATTTTCTCTTATGATCCGAAAGGCAAAGCTACAGAAGCTTATCGGAGAGTGACGGAGGAGGTGCTAGAAGATGCCATCTAAAAAAAGAGCAACGCCCGTTTCCTTACAGCCGATTGATGATGAATCTGGAAAAAATGAAACAGAAGAAGAGAATAATTACTAAAAGCAGGGTGAAAAAGAGTCTGCTTGCAGCAACGACATTTCTTTGCCTGACAACACCTTTGCTTCAGACACAGACTGCTTATGCAGCTGAGAATACAACACCTGCTTTTTGTGGCTTCAAAAGTTGCCAGATACAGGGCTTTCAGGAGTGCTGTATCACTTGGAAATACGCTTCTCTGACGGTTGAGCTTACGGTAGGTAGAATTCAGACTTTCAATTGCATTGGTCGTGTAAATAACCTTTCCGACATCCGGTGAAAACTTGAAAATCGGCGTTATTGCATCCCAGTTATCATACCAGCGTTTCATAGAATTCGGGTATTTTGCGGCCCATTTTTCAGTAACACGATCTAGTACTTTTTAAGATAAAGTAGAAATAGTGCAATTTTCACAGGATATTATACAAGAATTACATAGAAATATATCGTATTATTGATATAATATTCTTGAATTGTATGTGAGGAGAAAACTATGGAAGCTGAAAGAAAAACATTAACACAGTTATCTGTGCCAATATGCTTAGAAACTTTATTTTATATGCTTTCAGGTATGGTCGATACGCTTATGCTATCATCTGTAAGCGACCAGGCTGTAGGAGCAGTGGGAACAGCAAATACATATATAGGTGTTTTTATTATCATGTTCGGCGTAATATCGTCGGGTATGATAGCTGTTATGTCACAAAATATCGGAGCCGGAAGACCGGGGATAGCGTATCAGGCAAGACAACTTGGACTTATATTCAACGCATTGATAGGTATCGTAATGTCTGTCATTCTTGCTACTTTTTCTGGTGGGATACTTCGAATCGTAAGTATTGCTCCGGCTTTGCTTGAGCCGGCTGAAATATATCTTAGAATTGTTGGCGGCGCATGTTTTTTAAATGCACTGATTCCTATTTTCTCCAGTTATTTGAGAGTGTTTGGATATACAAAACATTCTTTGATAGGAACTGTTGTTGGAAATGTTCTCAATATAATACTTAATTCAGTATTCTTATTTGTATTCAACTGGGGTGTAATGGGAGTTGCTGTTGCCACGGTTATTTCAAGAGTTGTAAATCTTATTATTGTAGCAGGTATGGGGGCTGTGCTTATAAAAGCAAAACAGAGTCCTGAGCGAATTGCATCAAGAAAGATATTTGCGCAGATTGTTAAGATTGGTTTTCCTTCTGCGCTTGAAACAGCACTTTACAACATCGCAATGACCTTTATTGTGCGTTTTATGAATCAGATGGATGTGGATGGAATGAATGTTACAGCACGCTCATATGCTGTACAGATTGCAAATTTCTCATATTGTGTGGGAGCTGCCCTTGCTCAGGCAAATGCAATTATGACCGGTTGGAGAATTGGAGCAAAAGAGTTTGAGGAATGTAACAGGGGAACGAGAAAAGCTGCGATATACGGTATCATCACAGCGACCTGTTTTTCCGTGACATTTGCATTGGCAGGACATTTTATCGTGCATATATTTACTGATGATACACAGATGATAAATCTTGTGGTAAAGTTGTTAATAGTAGATGTCTTTCTTGAATTTGGAAGGGTAACAAACCTTGTATATGGTCAGGCATTAAAAACGAGTGGAGACGCACTTTTCCCGGTTATACTAGGTGCAATATTTATGTATTTGTTTGCAGTTGGCGGAACTTATTTTCTCGGAATACACATGGGACTTCTGGCTGTAGGATCATATATTGCTATGTCAGGTGACGAATGTGCGAGAGCTGTGGGAATGGTACTTAGATGGAAGAGTGGAAAATGGAAAAGTAAAGGTCTTATAGAAGTATAGGAGAGATTATGTACTTTGAATTAAAGGAAAATAAACCGCATGGTACAGAGGATGATCCGTTTAGTACATATCATATAAAAAATGAGGGACGATCATTTCAGATACCGGTACATTGGCATGATGAACTGGAAATTATATATGTAAAAAGTGGGTTTTTGACTGTAAGTATATCAGGAGAAAATTATATTGGAACCCCCGGGGATGCTTTTGTAGTGTCGCCGGACAATCTGCATTTCATGGGTTCACAGGCTGGAGAAGTGGATTATTTTACTTTCCTTTTTCCACTTGAATATATCTCTTTTTGCACAGATGACATGTTAGATGATAAATTGCTTACTCCATTAAAAAATGGTCATTTGATGATAAGACCAAGGATTAAGGATGCAGCAAAAGAGTTGTGTGAGCAGTTGGCCGAAATATATATGGCAAAAAATGATGAAAAGAAGTTGGAAATAGCTGTTCAGATAAAGACAAAAATAATTCTTTTACAATTTATTCTTCACATGTGGGAGAATGGATTTATAATCGAAAATGATAAAAGTGGAAGAAATACTGTAGAAAAAGAGATGATTTCATACATACAGCAGAGTTTTACAGGGGAGATATCATTAAAGGAATTTGGGGAACAGTTCCATCTTTCTGAAAAATATGTATCGCAATATTTTAAAAAACATTTTCATATTACGCTTTCAAAATATGTTACATATTTGCGGTTGGAGCATGCAAAACAGTTGTTACAAAATTCGGACATTCCAGTTACAGAGGTTGCAATGCTCAGTGGCTATCAGAATATAAGTTATTTTATCAGAAGCTTCAAAAAAACATACGGAGTGTCTCCGTTAAAATATAGAAAAAATGAGCCGAGTACATGGATTTAGCGGAGTGTGAAAGAAACATAAACGATGTTACAAACAAAAGGTTAGGGAACACCTGAAAGGGAGTTTCCTAACCTTTTGTTGTATAGAGCTGTTATCAGTCTGCTCAATCAATAAATAATCAGGCAATTTTATGCTACAGGAACATTTCCTGTGGATTTCCTTTCAATCAGCTGTGTATGCAATAAAAATGTACTGATTGAAACGCCATTAAGAAGACTGGATAACGCAAAGAATCCACTTTTTCCCAGTTCAATACGATCTTGTCTGATTGTAGTCAGTGGAGGTGATGTATAAGCAGCGATTGGCAGATCATCAAATCCGATAATGCTGACATCATCAGGAACCTGATATCCGAGCTGTTGGCATTGGATAAGAGCTGCATTCGCAAGGGTATCCTGGCTGCAGATGATAGCTGTTGTTCCATTTTCCAGAAAACGAGGTAAATGTTTCTCCATACATTCTGACAGATAATAAGAGCAGCCGGTGGTGGCAGGAGAAGTCTTCAGTCCATGTTGGTGCATGGCACGGAGAAAGGCTGCATGTCGTATCTGGAGAATCTGAGATCCAAGGGAACCGCTGAGATAGGCGATATTCCGGTGTCCGAGTCTGGTAAGATAAGAGACAGCAATTTCCATTCCCTCATCATTATCGATACCTACATAAGCGGTGGCCGGATTTCCAATAATATAGTTATCGAAAAGTACGGCAGGTGTATGGCTGGTTTTAAAGTCACGGATCCATGGATCATTCAGAGAAAAGCCAAGTGCAAATGCGCCCACATAATCATGTTCCAGCATAAAAACATCATAATGTTGGTTGCGTTGCATCTGAACATCAACAGGTACAATTTCAACATCAAAACCGGCCGGTTCAGCCATCTGGCGAAAACCGATCAGAATGTCATAGGCAAAATGATGGGGTTCTTCATACAGGATATTCTCTTTTTCTATTATAATGCAGATTTTCTTTACAGGCTTTTTATAACGCCGCAGTTTAGTATAACCAAGTGCTACAGCAGTTTCTAAAACCTGTTTCCGTAAAGTTTCGCTGATATCAGGTGCATCGTTGAGAGCTTTGGATACAGTACTCTTAGAAATCC
Organism: Blautia sp. MCC270; assembly: GCF_018785605.1. NCBI lineage: Bacteria > Bacillati > Bacillota > Clostridia > Lachnospirales > Lachnospiraceae > Blautia > Blautia sp. MCC270. The sequence goes on along the minus strand of NZ_WQQD01000028.1, from coordinate 58,652 downwards.
CCATTTTATCAGCAATATCTTGGATTGTAGTCATAATTTGCAAACCTTTCATAGAGTAGAAAATAATTCTTCTTTTATTATATACAATAGCATGATAAAAATCAATGAACTATAGGAAAAATAAATGTTTAGCTAAGTTTCGTAAAAGAAAAAAACAAAGAATAATGCACAAAAATAAATACAATAAATTATGCAAAACTAATGAAAAAATAACGATTGAATGGAAAATGATTGACGAAAAAACAAAAAAGACGTATATTTGGTTTAACGAAACAATACGAAATAAAAGGGATGAAAGGAAGAGATATGACGAAAAGAGGACTGGCAGCATTTCTAACAGGAATTCTCTTCTTGTTCATGCAGAGATACTATGTAGATGGCGTATCAGGTGCAGTGAAAGGATAAGGAAGACGATGAAAGATAAAATAGAATTAAAAAAATATTACTCTACAAAAGAATTTCTTGAAAATTATATTTATGAGGGAAATAATCTTGGCGTAGAATGTACAGAAGAAGGAACGACATTCCGTCTGTGGTCACCACAGGCGGAATGCGTTAGTTTAAACCTGTATCAGACAGGGGATGGAGGAAATGCATACGAGCAGATTCCGATGAAAAAAGAAGAAAAAGGTGTGTGGAGTTGGGAGAGCAAAGAAGAACTTCACGGCGTTTATTATGATTATCTGATTACCCGCGATGACGAAGAAGTCCGATCAGCAGACCCATATGCAAAGGCATGCGGAGTTAATGGATTGCGCAGCATGGCAGTGAATCTGAAAAAGACCAATCCAAAAGGTTGGGAAAAAGATCAGGCACCAGAAGAAGGCCCGGAGCGAATTGTCTATGAACTTCATGTAAAAGAATTTTCATGGGATAAAGCAGGTGGGTTTCCGGAGGAATATCGCGGAAAATATAAAGCATTTACATGCAAACATACGACTTTGAACGAGGACGGAATTCATCCGACCGGGTTGGATTATTTAAAGGAACTCGGGGTGACACACATCCAGATTATGCCGATGTATGATTATGGTTCTGTAAATGAAGCGGGGGAGGATACGGAATTCAATTGGGGATATGACCCGGTTAATTACAATGTGCCGGAGGGCTCCTATGCGACAGATGCCAGACATGGAGAGGTGAGAATCAGAGAAATGAAAGAGATGATTCAGGCAATTCATGAAGCTGGTTTTGGTGTGATTATGGATGTGGTTTACAATCATACTTATTCATTGGATTCCTGGTTTCAGAGAACTGTACCTTGGTATTTTTACCGGGTATTTCCAGATGGAACAGTATCTGACGGCTCTGTCTGTGGAAATGATGTGGCAAGTGAAAGAGAGATGTGTGCAAAATACATTCTAAAGTCGGTGCTTTACTGGACAGAGGAATATCATATTGACGGATTCCGCTTTGACCTGATGGGACTTCTGGATGTAGATCTGATGAATCGGATTCGAAGTGAACTGGATCAGAGATACGGAAAAGGAAAGAAGATTATTTACGGAGAACCATGGGCGGCGGATAAGACAGCTGTAGAAGGCAAAAAAAAACTGGCAGCAAAAGAAAATATCGGACTTTTGGATGAAAATATCGGGGCTTTTTGTGACAGCACCCGAGACGGAATCAAAGGTTCTGCACTACGTGCAAAGGAAGCAGGGTTTATAAACGGCGCAGAAGGAAAAGAAGATGAAATGCTTGCAAGTGTGACAGCATGGTGCGCAAATCCTTATCAGGCAGAAGGTTTTGAAAATGTGAAAGCACCTTCGCAGATTGTTACCTATGTATCGGCACACGACAATCATACATTATGGGATAAATTAAAAGAGACAGTTGTAGAGGAAAATGAATGTATGAGGCTGAATAAAATGGCAGCGGCAGTTTATATGACCTGCCAGGGAACATTATTTTTCTTATCAGGAGAAGAATTTGCCCGTACAAAAGATGGACAGGATAATACCTTTAAGGCTCCGATTTCTCTAAATCGTCTCGACTGGGAAAAAACATGGAAAAACAGGGAACTGGTTCATTATTATCAGGGATTGATTGCACTTCGAAAACAGCTCTCTGGACTTTGTGACAAATCAAAAGACAGTTATAAACAAATTACGGATATGTGGAAAGAAAAAGACGTAGTAGGTTTTACTGTGCTCAATGATGAAGCATCAAGATGGAGTCAGGTGAAGATAATTTACAATGCAAAAAAAAGTGTTTATAAAGTGAAACATTTGGATGACGGCTGGGAAATCTTAAGCGATGCAGATGACAGCTGGTGCTGGAAAAAAGGAATCTGTGCAGACAGACAGATAGAAGCTGCACCGCAGAGCGTGTTGATACTTGGACGTAAATAATGATTAAGGGGGAGTAGTAAATGAAGTGGATTTATGGCAGACAGGATTGGAAAACATTAGAGAGAGGACTTGAAAATTGCTATCTTTTAACCAATGGACTGGGAGGTTTTTCTTCGCTTACGATGACCGGAGCTGTGGCAAGAAATGACCATTCGGTATTCATGTCATGTACGAAAGCTCCAAATCATAGGATAAATATGATTCATCGGATGAAGGAAGAATTGGATATCGGAGAATCAAAATATGTTCTTTCAACCCAGGAATTTGCGGATGGAACAAAAGAAGAAGGATACCGTTATCTTACAGAATTTTCTTTTGAAATTCTTCCTTCGTGGCGTTATCTGATAAACGGAGTGGAGATAGAAAAAGAGATTGTGATGGCACAGGGCAGCAATCAGATTGCAGTGAATTATCATCTGAAAAACCGTGGTCAGAAAGAGGCCGCTCTCTGTGTAACTCCGTTTTTTCAATTTGAACCCAAAGGGGAAGATTTGAAAGAAGGTAAGATATTTTCAAGACAAGAGCAAAAGATTACCGATGGAAAGTATGCTCTTTTCTTTGAAACAAATGGAGAAGTAGAAGGATTCACAGAAAAGAAAGAGACGTATTTTTATAGCTACGATGAATGTGATGGAAGACGAGAAAATGGAACAGCAGGCGCAGTTTATCAGATTAAAAAACGAGTAAATTCAGGGGAAGAGACAGATTTAACAGTGATTTATTCGATGGAAAGTCTGATAGGTATAGACGCAAAAAAAATATTTGATAAAATAAAAGAAGAGCAGATCCATTATCAAGAGAAGCTTATAAAGACTTCAGGTTTGAAAAATAAACTGGCACAGACACTGGTTTGTAGTGCAGACAAGTTCCTTTCAAAAAGAGAGTCTACGGATGGATTGACCATCCTTGCCGGCTTTCCATTTTTCGAAGACTGGGGAAGAGATACAATGATTGCACTTCCGGGAATCTGCATCTCCACAAGAAGAGTTGAAAGTGCAAAATCAATCTTGCGGACATTTGCATTTTATGAAAAAGATGGATTGATGCCAAATCTGTTCCCGGAGGGGGAGAATGAGCCTCTTTATAATACTGTAGATGCGGCACTATTATTTATCAACTGCGTGTGGTTATATTATGAAAAAACTAAGGATATCAAATTTGTAGAGGAAATGTATCCGGTAATGCAAAGAATTATTTTCGGTTATGAGAAAGGAACAGATTTTAATATCCATATGGAAGAGGATGGTCTTATCAGTGCCGGGGCAGGGCTGGATCAGGTAACCTGGATGGATGTGCGCGTTGGAAAGATTCTTCCGACACCAAGGCATGGGAAACCGGTGGAGATTAATGCTTACTGGTACAATGCACTTTGTATCATGCAAAAGTTTTCTGAAGTTTTGAAGAAAAATGAAGAGCAGAAATATAGAGAACTTGCACAGAAGGTGAAAGAATCGTTTGCACGAGAATTCTGGATGGAGGAAAAACACTGCCTGAAGGATGTAATTTCAGAAACAAAGGCAGATACACAGATTCGCTGTAATCAGATATGGGCGGTGTCTATGCCATTTACGATGCTGGATGAAGAGAAAGAAAGACAGATTGTAGATACGGTATTTGAAAAGCTGTATACGCCGTATGGTCTTCGGACACTAGATCCAAAAGACGAAGAATTTCATGCAAGCTATGGCGGAGAGATGATAAAAAGAGATCTTGCTTATCATCAGGGAACCGTCTGGACTTTCCCAATGGGTGGATATTATCTTGCATATCTAAAAGTGAATAAAAATTCAAGAGAGGCAAAAGAGATTGTGGCAAAGCAGCTGGAAGTGTTGGAAAGTGCAATGCGTGAAGGATGTATTGGCCAGCTACCGGAGATTTATGATGGAGAGGTTCCGGTTTCTTCAAAAGGATGTTTTGCACAGGCGTGGAGTGTAGGAGAAATCCTGCGTGTTTATGAAAAATTAGAGGAAAAATTAGAGGAAAAATAAGATGGAGTTTACTGGAGTATATCATAAAACATCAGAGCAAATGAGTTATCCGTTGGATGAGGACAGATTAATTGTAAACATTAAGACCGGATATGATGTGAAACAGGTCTTTATTCATTACGGAGATCCTTATGAAGCAGGAATCCTGGGTGGAAAGGAAAAATGGATTGGAAAAAGAGAGGAAATTATTTATAAAAAACGTCTGCCACATCAAATCTGGTGGACAACAACGCTTTTTCCAGAATATAAACGATGTAAATATTATTTTGAACTGAGAACAGAAGAGGAAGTCTGGTATTATTTTGAAGATGGTTTCCTGACTGAAGAGCAGCTTCAGATGGATGGCCGTATGCAGCAGTGCTTTATTGTACCGTGGATGAATCCGTCAGATATAAATCGTACACCGGCATGGGTAAATGATACGATTTGGTATCAGATTTTCCCGGACAGGTTCTGCAACGGGACACCGGAAAAGAATGGAAATGATATCACACCGTGGAGAAATCACGGAACTGTGACCAATCAGGAAAAATTCGGAGGAAATCTAGAAGGAATCCGCCAGAGACTATCGTATCTTCAGAACCTCGGAATTACCGGAATTTATTTTAATCCAATTATGGAAGCAGAATCCAATCACAAATATGATACTACAGATTACACAAAGATTGATCCGGCTTTCGGAGATGAAGAAACAATGAAGGCACTTTGCATGGAAGCACATGAAAAAGGAATCCGCATTATGGTAGATGCAGTATTTAATCACTGTGGAAGAAAATTTGCGCCATGGATTGATGTGCTGGAACATGGAAAAGATTCTTGTTATGCGGACTGGTTTATGGTGGAAGACTGGGAACAAATCGGAAAAAGAGCAGACACTAGAGACAGACGCTTTTACTCTTTTGCATTTGCAGATACAATGCCAAAGTTGAATACGAATAATGAAGAAGTAATTGAGTATTTTTGCAAGGTCTGTGAAGAATGGGTTCAAAAATTCGATATAGACGGAATCCGTTTTGATGTAGGAAATGAAGTATCACATCGATTCTTAAAGCGTATACGAGAACATTTAAAAATGGTTAAACCGGACATTTATCTGTTAGGAGAAATCTGGCACGATGCAAGTCAGTGGCTGCAAGGAGATGAGTATGATTCCGTTATGAATTACCCATTGCTCAGCGGAATCCATGACTTTTTCCTTGACAAAACGATGAAAAAAGAGAAATTTGAATATATGGTAAATCGTTGCTATACCATGTATATGCAGCAGAATAATGATGTACTTTTCAACCTGTTGGATTCCCACGATACGGAGAGACTTATGAATCGTTTTCATGATTTGGATAAATTTTATCAGCAGCTTGCGATTCTCTTCACGCTTCCGGGAAGCCCTTGCATTTACTACGGAACGGAAATCGCAATGGAGGGTGCTCATGACCCGGATTGCAGAAGATGTATGCCATGGAGTGAGATTGAAAGCAAAGAGAATCAGGAAAAGATTGCAATGATGCGGAAACTGATCATGCTTAGAAGAAACGAGAAAATGTGCAGAAGCCCGCATTTCCATTTCCCGGATACATATGAAAATGATCGATGTGTAGAATATATTAAATTAGATGAAGAAGGTAATCAAATTGAGGTTCTATTAAATGCATCGGAGGAAGAAGTGAAAGTAAAAGGAAATGGGGAAATTCTTTTTGCCCGAGAATTTGATGGAGAGATACTTGGTGTAAACGGGACGCTCATTCGTAGAATTTAGAGAATATAAAGAAAGGAGAGGATATTCCGGTAGAATCAGAAAATCTGTCAGAGAGATATCGAGACAGAGTATGGAAAATAAGAATAAATGGTGGAAAAATGCAGTTGTATATCAGATTTATCCGAAAAGCTTTCAAGATTCGGACGGAGATGGAATAGGTGATATTCCAGGAATTATCAGCAGACTGGATTATTTGAAAAAACTTGGAATAGATGCAATCTGGCTCTCACCGGTGTATCGTTCTCCACAGGATGACAATGGATATGATATTTCAGATTATCAGGATATTGAGCCGATGTTCGGAGCAATGGAAGATATGGAACAGTTATTTGTGGAGGCAAAGAAACGCGGAATCCGAATTATGATGGATCTTGTGCTGAATCATACTTCAGATGAACACAGATGGTTTTTGGAGGCAAAGAAAAGCAAAGACAATCCGTATCATGATTATTATGTGTGGCGTGACGGAGAAGAAGGTATTTACCCAAATGATATGAATTCTGTGTTCGGAGGACCGGCATGGGAGTGGGTTCCAGAACTGGGACAGTATTATTTTCATCAGTTTTCAGTGAAACAGCCAGATCTGAACTGGGAGAATCCGAAAGTGAGAAGAGAGCTCTATGATATGATTCTCTGGTGGATGGAAAAAGGAGCAGGTGGATTTCGTCTGGATGTAATCGATCAGATTGCAAAAGAGCCAGATCTTAAGATCACAAATAATGGACCAAAGCTACATAAATTTCTGCGTGAACTAAGCAGAGAAACATTTCAGAAGGGGGATATGATCACTGTTGGAGAAGCCTGGGGAGCAACACCGGAAATTGCAAAGAAATATAGTAATCCAGATGGCAGTGAATTTTCTATGGTTTTTCAGTTTGAGCACATTATGCTTGATTAGTATATGCAAAAGAAAAGTCCATAAATAATATGAGGAGATCAGGGAATCTCGTTTTTTTCGTTTAGTTACTCAACTGGCGTAAGCCAAAGGTAAATATCTCCGTAGGTGCACCGTATGGTGTCACCTGGGAGGAAATGGACCTGAAACCTTGGGAGGATTTGGAAAAGAATAATTGAGTTGTCAGTGCAATCTTATTTATCTCTTGTGACAGAAACAGGTTCCCGTTTTGCTGGAAGTAAGTCTGAACTGATCTCAGGAGCATCGAGCAGTGCGGTGAAATTTTGTCGGATGATATCCAGTGTCTTTTGCTTTTTCTGCAATTCCTTTTTTCCCGGACAGTAGCAGCCTGTTCAGATTCAAGATTTTCTATCCGCTTCTGGATTTTATTAGAGCTTGGGATTTTGGTAACACCGAGATCCTGAAGCTCTTTTTTTAGTGAATCGTGCAGTTGGTATTCTGCCTGATGTTTGGTTCGGTATGCTTTTGGATTTTTAGTAGATTTGCAATCTTCAATTACTTTACGGCAGAGCCGGTAAGAATCACAGTGTTTTTGAATGAGTTTTTGCGTGCTCAGCTCACTGTTGAGTTGTGCTATTTTCTGATCAACCGCTTTAACAGAAGCAGTGCGGATTCAGATGGGAATGGAAGAGAAGACTACATAGCTGTTACGAATATTTATTTTCGATAATGGTAACTATAGGAAAAGGAGGCGATGTCCATGACAGCAGTTGAAAGATTAGAAGCATTGAAAACGGTTGATATCAAAGAGATTGACCGAGATAGTTTGCCAAAGTACAAGGATTTGATTTCAGAGCTGGATAGCAGGAAAAGCAATAAGATGGAAGTGCTGCTTAATCACTCTGATAACCCGTATGTATATGAAGATATGGGCTATGTTGTAAAAAGTGTTTTTAATGCAGCAGCTTCCCTTTCCTATATAGACTGTACAAAACAGCTTGTAGCAAAGAAAGCTGGATTGGCATAAGGGCATAAGGGAATAACTGGAACAACAAAATTTCATATTCACACAGAAGACGAAGTGTGCTATAATGCTAACAGGACTAAATTTGAATAGAGCACTTCTATTTAAGGGTTCTGTTTTGGCAGAATCTTTGGATAGGAGTGTTTTTTATGCAAAAAAATATCTGGATAGCAGCCAAGTACCTTCGTCTCAGTATTGAGGACGGAGATAAGGCTGAAAGTGAATCTATTGTAAATCAGTCAATTTTGATTGATAGCTATATGAAATCGACGTCTGATATTACTATTGTTGAGACATTTAAAGATGATGGTTTTTCAGGTACAGATTTTAATCGACCTGGTTTTCAGGCAATGCTCAAAGCAATTGAAAATAAGGAAATCAACTGTATCATTGTAAAAGACTTGTCTCGATTCGGTAGAGAGCATATAGATGTAGATCGGTATATTCAAAAAGTGTTCCCACAACTGGGGGTACGCTTTATAGCAATCAACGATAATTATGATTCTGAAACAGCAAATATTACAGATACACATCTTGTGTTACCGGTAAAATCATTTGTCAATGACACGTATTGCAGACAGAATTCTCAAAAAGTAAGGAGCCACTTGAGTGCAAAAAGAAATATTGGAGAATATGTGGGGAATTACGTGTCATATGGGTATAAAAAGTGTGATACTGATAAAAGTCAGATAGAAATTGATCCGGTTGCTGCAAAGCATGTAAGAGATATTTTTAACTGGAAGATGGAGGGCATGAGCAATCAGCTGATTGCAGATAAACTGAATGAACTGGGAGTTCTTGCACCGGCTGATTACAAACGTGCGACCGGAGTAAACTTCAAATCGTCATTTCAGACACATCTGACATCCAGGTGGTCAGCAGTAGCAATTATTCGTATTTTAAAGAATCCAATCTACTACGGGGTGCTTCAACAGGGAAAATCCCAAAGAATTAACTATAAAGTTAAGGTGCAGAGGGCATTATCAAAGGAAGAATGGGTGATTTTTGAAAATCATCATGAAGGCATCGTTACAAAAGAAGAATATGAAACAGTTCAGATGTTACTTGCAAAGGATACCAGGATAGCACCCGGAGAAACCAGACTTTATTTGTTTGGTGGGTTATTATCCTGTGGAGACTGTGGAGGTAATCTGATCCGGCGAACTAACAGTTATAAAGGAGAAAAGACAGTTTTTTATATCTGTTCTTCTTACAATAAAAAGAAGGATCAATGCTCCAGACATAGCATCAGAGAAGATGTGCTGATTCAACTGGTGATTGATTCTTTGAAAATGTACAGTAAGATGACGGATGCCATACGAAGTGCCGTAGAGTATTTGAAAGAGAATTCTTTGGATACACAGACGTTGATACAGCATGATGACCAGATACTTGAATTACGAAACAAAGTCAATAAATATTATAAGTTGTTACATTCATTATCAGGAAATCTTGCGTCAGGAGTTATTTCTAGGGAAGATTACGCTTTGCTTAGAGAACGGTATCAGACAGAAATTAAAAGTTTGGAAAGCAATATTGAAAAGCAGGAAGAGTATATGGAAGATCTCCTTGAAAATAAACTGCTGTGCGAAGAATGGGTGAACACATTTCTTGAGAAACCGTCTTTGGGAGATCTTGACAGGGATATGCTTCTTCAGTATGTGGAAAAAATAAATGTATTTGAAGGGAAAAAAATAGAGATTGTTTACCGCTTCCAAGATGAACTGGTAACAGCTGCAAGACTGGCAGAACAGATTGGAAAAACAAAACAGGAGGTGGCTGTATAATGGCAAGAACAAGAAATCGCCAGATGAAGCAGACTGAAGCAATCGTACAGGCATCACCGCAGAAAATCTGGAAAGCCGGTATTTATACCAGAATATCAGTAGATATCAACGGTGAGAAGAGAGAATCGCTGGAGACACAGAAACTAATCACTCTTTCTTACGCAGAATCTCATCCGGATATTGAAGTTGTAAAGTTTTATAAGGATGACGGTATATCAGGTACAAAATTTGATCGAGATGATTTTGTGAGAATGCTTGGTGACATCAAATCAAAAGAAATAAATACGGTCATAGTAAAGGATTTATCACGATTTGGTCGAGATTTGGAAGAAGTATCGAAATACCTGGAAAAAATATTTCCATTTATGCAAGTGCGTTTTATATCAGTCAATGATAACTATGACAGTATCAGTCCAGAATGTGACAATCAGATGCTGGGGATCATGATATCAAATCTTGCAAATGATATGTATGCAAAAGATGCATCAGTAAAGATGACAAGTGCTATGAAAATTAAGATGGAGTCAGGTGAATATTGTGGTGGAGATGCTCCTTATGGGTATAAGAGAGCTAGAGATGAAAAAGGAAGATCTACTACTGTTCCTGATCTTTTAACTGCACCGTATGTAGTAGAAATATTTGAAAAACTTGCTGCAGGGCAGCCATATTTGAAAATTTCGAGAGAGTTTAATACGATGTTGCTGGCTTCGCCAAGGGTATACGCAAGAACTGGGAAGTTATTCTTGGATAGAATTGACGAAACAGATATGCATTGGCAATCATCTGTAATTAAACAGATTGCGGAAAATAGGCACTATTTGGGAAATACGTATTCACATAAAACAAGAACCTCACTTCTTACAAAAGAAAAAAATGTAATGCTGGATAAAGAAGAATGGATTGAACATGTGAATACCCATAAGGCTATAGTGAGTGCTGAATTATTTGAAAAAGTACAAAATGTAATCAAATTAAAGCAGGAGAAAGCATTGCCAAAAAAAGATCTGTCGAATATGCAGACTCAGGGAAAACAGGATAATAAGTATGTTGGATTGATATACTGTGGTGACTGTGGTGCTAATATGGTTCGGAGATATTATTACAGCGAAAAGAATGGTGTCTTGTATTACAATTATTATTTCATTTGTGGTAATTATGCAAAAATTTCCAAGGAAAAATATAACTGTAATCGCTGGAATGAAGAAGTAATTGATGAACTGGTGTATCGGGCACTCATCATGCAGCTAAAAACAGTATGTGAATTAAAAACGCAACTGAAACGCTTTAATGATGAATATTTTGAGACATTCAAAAAATATTTGAACAGGGAACAGAGTAAGATTGTTCAGGTCAATAAAAGGAACGAAGCAAGACGATTTGAATTATATGAGCAATATGTTTCGGGCGAGATTGATACGGATGCATATAATCGTATGACAGAAAGAATAACTGTGATCGAAAAAGATCTGGTTACAAGACAGAAAGAAATTGAGAAGAGTAGAAAAATTACAGAGAAATTGAGTAAAAAAAACTTCTCGTGGCTTGCTGAATTCAGTAAAGGAAAGAATTTGGAATTCCTTACAAAAGATGTTGTCCGCTCTTATATAAAGAAAATCTCTTTATATGAAGATAAACGTATAGAAATCGAATTTAAATTTCAAGATGAAATACAGGCGTTATCAGAAATTTTAGAGGAGGGGGTGATCAGATGTCAGATGGTAAGTGCATAGTAAAGTATTTAAGATTATCTCTGGAAGATGAGGATATGCTGGATGAATCCAATAGTATTACCAATCAGAGAATTGTGATTGGGCAATACATAGCCAGTAAACAGGAGTTCAAAAATGCGGAAGTGTTAGAATTCAAAGATGATGGTTATAGTGGAACAAATTTCGAACGCCCAGGATTCCAAAGTATGATGGAATTAGTAAGGGACGGACAAGTCAGCACAATTATAGTGAAAGATCTCTCACGATTCGGCAGGAATCATATAGAGGTTGACACATATCTGGAGCAGATTTTTCCATTTCTGAATGTGAGATTTATAGCAATCAATGATAATGTTGATAGTATGAAATATGAATCTGGTATGCCGGGAATAGATGTTGGTTTCAGAAATATTATTAACGAACATCATAGCATTGATACTTCCGTTAAAGTAAAAAAGACTTTGTTACAGCGTCAGAAAGCAGGAAAGTATATGGGTGCCAGAGCACCATATGGATACTTGAAGCCTGATGAAGATGTGACGAGTCTCGTGATTAATCCGGAAACGGCACCTGTTGTGAGGATGATATTTCAGAAATATCTTGAGGGAATGAATATCACTCAGCTGGCACGTTATCTGAATGAGCAGAAAATTATGAGTCCGGGTCAATATAAAAGAGAAGTTCTGAAAACTGGTGTAAAGAAAACAACAGAAAAATATATCTGGTATCCGGTAACTGTAAGACTGATACTGATGACAGAAACGTATACGGGAACTACGATTGGCGGTAAATGGAAAGTTGCTTCAGTAGGAAGTAATAAGCATTTGAAAACAAAAGAAGAAGACTGGATCGTGGTTGAAGATACCCATGAAGCGATTGTTTCTAAAGAAACATTTGATGCTGTACAGAAAAAGTTGGAATTAAATTCCAGAAAAAAGAGCAAAACTCACAATAATAATTATCCGCTGAAAGGATTGGTAAAATGTGGGGGATGCGGTCAGAAGCTACAGCATGTAACCAGATGCAATCCGCACTTTAAGTGCCCAAGGAAATTTAATACGGCAAATAAAGATTGTGTAACAGACAATTTATATGATGACGAGTTCAATGAGATGATTTTCAGGGCGATAAAGCTGTTTGCACAGATCAGTGATGATGCTGAACAGGTACTCGAATTACAGAAAGCAGAATTAAAATCAAAAGTGGATGAAGCTGCAAAGAATATTCGAAACTCCAAAGACAGTATTAGCATATACAAGCACCAGAAAACGGAACTATATATGCGATATGCAATGGAAGAAATCTCAGAAGAAGAGTTCACCAGAAAAAATGACAGGCTGGATAAACAAATTGAGAAAGAGACCTTAGCGATAGCACAAATAGAGATAGAACAGAGTGAAGCGGCTGAACGGTTATTTGAACTACCACCAGATGGCAGGCAGTGTCTGACAGATTTGATTGAAGGAAATGAGCAATTAACCAGAGAGATAGCAGTAACTTTTATTCGTGGTATCAAGGTATATAATGATAAGCGAATAGAAATTGAATGGAATTTTGCTGATGAACTGGTAAAGTATGTAGAGCAGGCACAGAAAATCTGCAGTTAAAATGCTGTTGGACAAATTACAAAAATTTTGTGTCATTAGCTTGACACAAGGGGGAAAGCATGCGGACAATACGGTAGATCTTCAGGAGTTTATGATCATGCCAACAGGAGCTTGCTGTCTGGAAAAGGGTATCCGCATGTGTGCGGAAGTCTACCAGCACTTAAAGCTTCTTCTCCGGGAAAAAGGACTCTCCACAGCAGTTGGAGATGAAGGCGGCTTTGCTCCGGATCTTTCTGATTCGGAGGAAGTGCTTACCCTGATCGTTCATGCCATAGAAAAAGCAGGATATAAACCAGGAGAAGAAATCACCATTGCCATTGATGCAGCCTCCAGCGAGCTTTATGATGAGGAAAAGGGTGTGTACTTTTTCCCTGGGGAGAGCCGCATGAAAGGAGAAAAGATCTACCGGGATGCCGGTGAGATGACAGAGTATTATGAAAAACTGGTGGAAAAATTTCCCATTGTTTCCATTGAAGACGGTCTCTGGGAGGATGACTGGGAAGGCTGGAAATATCTGACGGAACACCTGGGAAAAAAGATCCAGCTGGTAGGCGACGATCTGTTTGTCACCAATATCAAACGGCTGCACTGTGGCATCGGACTTGATGTTGCCAATGCTATCCTTATTAAAGTAAACCAGATCGGAACTCTCACGGAAACTCTGGATGCGGTGGAGATGGCTCAGCATGCCGGATATCGTGCAGTGATCTCTCACAGGTCCGGGGAAACAGAGGATTCCTTTATCGCAGATCTTGCAGTTGCCTGTGGGGCAGGACAGATCAAAACAGGCGCACCCTGCCGTTCGGACCGGAACGCCAAGTATAACCAGCTTCTGCGGATCCACGAACAGCTCGGAGCTCTTGGAAGATATAAAGATCCTTTTGTAAAAAAATCTCAGAAAAAGCCCTGCATAAAATAAACGGAAAATGGTTGAAATCCCGGTTTAGCTATGGTAAAATAACCTCTAGTTGATTAGGAGGTGTAACCGCGTGAACATTTTGAAGATTATTCTGACTGTAATTTATGCAATAGATTGTATCGCTCTGACTGTTGTCGTACTGATGCAGGAGGGCAAGCAGCAGGGTCTTGGCTCTATCGCCGGAGTAGCTGATACTTACTGGGGTAAGAATAAGGGCCGTTCCATGGAAGGTGGTCTTGTAAGAGGTACCATTATCATGGGAGTTATTTTCTTTGTACTGTCAATCGTACTGAACATTATCTGATCTGCCAGGGGCAGAACAGAAGTTGGTAACACTCTTGCTGCGTTAGCATGCAGAAGAAACTCGGATGGGGACTTCTTTTGTTAATCAGCAGGAGTGTTTTTGCGTTGATACAGGGGCACGGGTGAGCCTTCCTCCGGAAGGATAACAGGGTAAAAATGAAATATAAATATGAAACAGGAGAAAATGTGAAAAGATCGAAAAATTTTGAAAAAAGAAAAAAGTTTATAATGGAGCTTCTGGGAGATCCGCTGTATAAGCCCATGCGTCTGCGTGAGATCGCATCTCTTCTTCAGCTGGATAAGAGTGAGAAAAAAGAGCTTTTTGACGTGCTGGACGAGCTTTGCGCCCAGGGCAAGGCTGAAGTAGATAATAAAGGAAGATACAGCAAAGTTTCCGGCAAGCGCAGAGACAGACGAAAGAATAAAGAAGCTCTGAAGGCAGAAAAGCCGGAGCGTGGCCGTAAGGGAAGAGAACGCAGAGAGAAGAATCATGAGGAATATCGTTTCTCCGAGAAGGACGGAACCATCATGGAGGGAACTTTTATTGGCCATTACAAGGGCTTTGGCTTTGTGGAAGTGGAGGGTCAGGAACAGGATATTTTTATTCCGGAAAATGACACGGGAAGCGCCATGCATCAGGATAAGGTGCAGATTCTTGTACGGAACGGACATAAAGAGGGAAAACGTCAGGAAGGCGTTGTGCTGAAGGTTCTGGAAAGGGGAATGCCTTCGATCGTGGGAACATACCAGAGCAGCCGTGATTATGGCTTTGTGATCAGTGATAACCCCAAATTTTCCAAAGATATCTTTATTTCCAGAAAAAACTCCATGGGAGCAAAGGACGGAGACAAGGTAGTTGCAGAGATCACAGATTACGGTTCCAGAAACCGGAAGCCGGAAGGAAAGATCACAGAGGTGCTGGGAAACTTACGTTCACCTGGAACAGATATCCTTGCTATTGTGAAGAGCTTTAACATACCAAATGTATTTCCTGACAAAGTACTTCGTCAGGCTGACCGTGTGCCGGACCATGTACAGGAGGCGGATCTGGATGGAAGACTGGATCTCAGAGACCTTGTTACAGTCACCATTGACGGTGAGGATGCAAAGGATCTGGATGATGCCATTTCCCTGACAAAGAAGGATGGAATCTACCATCTGGGTGTGCACATCGCAGACGTGAGCAACTATGTTCAGGGCGGCAGTGCCCTTGACAGAGAGGCACTGAAGCGCGGAACTTCCGTCTATCTTGCAGACCGTGTCATTCCCATGCTCCCGGAGCGGCTTTCCAACGGTATCTGTTCTCTGAACCAGGGACAGGACCGTCTGACCTTAAGCTGTCTGATGGATGTTAATGAAAAAGGAAAGGTGATTTCCCATAAGATCGCAGAAACCGTGATCCGTGTAGATGAGCGTATGTGCTACACCGATGTAAAAAATATTCTGGAAGATACCGATGATGTGGCGAAGAAACGCTATGAAGCTCTGATCCCCATGTTTTTCCTGATGAAAGAGCTTTCCGGGATCCTGCGCAGCCGTCGGCATACAAGAGGTTCCATTGATTTTGATTTTCCGGAGAGTAAGATCATCCTGAATGCTGCAGGAAGAGCTATTGATGTGCAGCCCTATGAGGCCAATGTGGCAACCAGGATCATTGAAGATTTTATGCTTCTTGCCAATGAAACCGTGGCACAGGAATACTGTACCGGAGATTATCCCTTTGTATACAGAACGCATGAAAATCCGGATCCGGAAAAGATTGAAAGTCTTTTGATGCTTCTTCATAATGAAGGAGTCAACATACAGAAATCCGGACAGGAGATCACGCCTGGTGAGATCCAGGAGATCCTGGAAAGTATTGAGGGAATGCCCAATGAGGCACAGATCAGCCGACTGACCTTGCGTACCATGAAACAGGCAAAATATACTACGGAATGCAGCGGACATTTCGGACTTGCAGCGAAGTATTACTGCCACTTTACTTCTCCGATCCGAAGATATCCGGATCTTCAGATCCACAGGATCATCCATGACCGTCTGAGAGGCAGACTGGTAAGGGAAGGACGTACCGAGCATTACAAGGAGATCCTGGATGAAGTGGCGCGCCAGTCCAGTGTGTGCGAACGGCGTGCAGACGAAGCGGAAAGAGAATCCGATAAGCTGAAGAAAGCAGAGTATATGTCCTATCATCTCGGAGAGGAGTATGAGGGGATCATCTCCGGCGTTACAGGATGGGGACTTTATGTGGAGCTTCCGAATACCGTAGAAGGACTGATCCATATCAATACATTACGAGATGACTATTATGTATTTGACCAGGATGCATATGAACTGCGGGGCGACATGACAGGAAAGATCTTCCGTCTTGGGCAGAAGGTCCGTGTCCGTGTGGCAGATGCGGATAAAATGCTGAAAACCGTGGATTTTGTCCTGGCTGAGGAAGACTGAGGGAGCGCGAAATGGCAAAAAAAACAGGAATGAAACTGATCGCAAATAATAAAAAGGCTTTTCATGATTATTTTATCGAGGATACCTATGAGGCCGGGATCGCACTTGCAGGAACCGAGGTGAAATCCTTACGTTCCGGTAAATGCAGCATCAAGGAGGCCTTTGTCCGTGTGGAAAACGGAGAAGTTTATGTATATGGAATGCATATCACTCCTTATGAGAAAGGAAACATTTTTAACAAAGATCCTCTTCGTGTGCGTAAGCTTTTGCTGCATCGCTACGAGATCAATAAGATCGAAGCTAAATTAAAGGAAAAAGGATTGACTTTGGTACCACTGAAGGTTTATTTCAAGGACAGCCTGGTAAAAATAGAGATTGGCATGGCACGTGGTAAAAAGCTTTATGACAAGCGCCAGGATATTGCAAAGAAGGATCAGAGAAGAGAAGCGGAGCGAGACTTTAAAGTAAAAAATCTTTATTGATCGGCTGGTTTCAACTGAAAAAGTAAAAGTATGATAAAATGCGGGGAATGAGAAATGACAGAGGTACAGGATAGACGTAAAAAAACGGTAGAAGCATCGATGACGGAGCAGGTTCATCTGATCATGCAGCAGCATCTGAACGGAGGCGGAAGACTTTTTGGCGGAGCGCTGATGCAGTGGCTGGATGAGGTTGCCGGAGTGGTAGCTATGCGTCATGCGGAGACATATCGGGTGGTAACTGCGGCAGTGGACAATCTTCAGTTCAAGCATGCGATCTATGAGGGAGAGATCGTAGTACTTAAGGGATATGTGACTTATGTGGGAAGAACTTCCATGGAGGTCGAGATCGATACGTATGTGGAACAGCCGGATGGCATGCGTCATACTGTAAACCGGGCATTTTTTGTGATGGTGGCTGTAGATGAAGACCAGAAACCGATCCAGGTGCCGGAACTGATCATTACCACAGAAGCGGAAAAAGCCCGGAATGAAGCTGCGAAAATGCGCCGTGATATGCGCAGACAGCGAAGGGAAAACGGGTTCTGACCTCAGCTGTTCCAATTTTTGACATAGTTTAAAATATCTAAAGATTCTGTGAAATTCAGAACGGTCAGGTTGACAAGAAAGTGATACTCTGTAATAATAGAAAAGGAAAACCTGACAGCGAATAGGACCATTTTATATGGAGGAGATATAATGAAAAAACGTTATTTGATTCTTGCCGGAATTCTTGCAGCGAGCATGCTTGCAGCCGGTTGCGGAAAGAAGAACTCTGTGGCACCGGAGCAGAAGGTGGAGGCAACGGCAACCCCGACGGTAACGGAAGCTGCGAAAACGGATGTGGTGGAGATGCAGACCTCTACGGATGAAACAGCAAATATCAAGAACGTAATGGGAACCAAGAGTGAGACCACTACCAGTATTGTATTTACCAATAAGATGAACTCCACGATTTCTGCAATTTATGTCCGTCCTACCAGAGATGATGGCGATGACAGTGATGAGACCTGGGGAAGCGATCTTGTAAATGGTAAATTCACACTGGCTTCCAACGACAAGGCTGTTTATTATATGGAGAAGAGCCAGAAGGACGATAACGGAGATACAGCAACAAGCTTTGATGTAAGGATCACATTTTCTGACGAAGAGCAGAATGAATGTTTCTTCCGCCAGCTGCCGCTTCTGACGATCTCACAGCTGAGTCTTTGTATGGATGGTGAGGGTGAAGACGGAATCCCATATGCTACATATCTGGCGAGCGGAAGCACCAAGGAGGTGTCTACCTTGAAGGATGTAAAGGCAAGGCTTGGCATTGAGGATGACAGTGAAAGTGACAGTGACAGTACAGATTCTTCAGACAGTACGGCTGTGACTCCGACTCCGGAGAGTTCTGATGATAATGGAGACAGTACAGACAGCAGTTCGTCCGGCAGTTCGGACTCCACATCCACACCGGATCCAACATCTGCACCAGCTTCCTCTGATTCTTCCGATGCACCGGATCCTACGGAAGCACCATCCGGCGAGGATGATCCGGCATCTGTAGCAGCAAGATATATCGGTCAGTCCATGTCTGAGCTTGAGAATGCATGCGGCAGCCCAAATGGCAGTGATTATGAGGACGAGCCGGAGTCCGGTAAGACAGGTTATTATTATTATGATACGTTTACGGTATCCACAACTTTTGACAATGACGGCAATGAAGTTGTATCCGGCGTATGGTAAAGGAGAATAAACATATGAAAAGAGTGTTACTGAAATTAAGCGGAGAGGCTCTTGCAGGAGAGCAGAAGAGAGGCTTTGATGAAGCAACTGTTACAGAGGTTGCCAAACAGATCAAGACGATCGTGGATGAAGGACTTCAGGTTGGTATCGTGATCGGAGGTGGAAATTTCTGGAGAGGACGTACCAGCGGAGCCATGGACAGAAGCAAGGCGGATCAGATCGGCATGCTTGCTACTATCATGAACTGTATCTATGTGTCTGACATCTGCAGATATGTGGGACTTAAGACAGAGGTGTTTACCCCGTTTGTATGTGGTGCATTTACCACACTTTATTCCAAGGATGCTGTAGAAGAGAGCTTCGCAGAAGGAAAGGTTGTATTCTTTGCAGGTGGTACCGGCCATCCGTATTTCTCTACAGATACAGCTACTGTACTTCGTGCTGTTGAGATCGGCGCAGATGCCATTCTTCTTGCCAAGGCTGTTGATGGAATCTATGACAGTGATCCGAAGGTAAATCCGGATGCCAAGAAGTATGATGAGATTTCCATCGATGAAGTAGTTGCAAAGAAGCTGGCAGCTATGGATCTTACCGCTTCCATCATGTGTATGGAGCAGAAGATGCCGATGCTGGTATTCGGTCTTGATGAAAAGGACAGCATCGTCAATACCGTACATGGCAAGTTCTCCGGAACAAAGGTAACCGTGTGATCAAAAGGGAATAATAAAAAAAACCATACAGGGAGATATGTGAAATGGATGAGAGAATTCAGGTATACGAAACAAAAATGGGAAAAACACTGAATGCTTTGGAGAGTGAGCTGACAACCATCAGAGCCGGCCGTGCAAACCCGCATATTCTTGACAAACTTACCGTAGATTATTATGGAGCACCGACTCCGCTCCAGCAGGTTGCAAACATTTCTGTACCGGAGGCACGTATGATCCAGATCCAGCCGTGGGAATCCAGCATGATCAAAGCGATCGAGAAAGCGATCCTTTGCTCTGATCTGGGATTAAACCCGAGCAACGATGGAAAAATGATCCGTCTTGTTTTCCCGGAGCTTACCGAGGAGCGTCGTAAAGAGCTGGTGAAGGACGTTAAGAAAAAAGGCGAGGGTGCCAAGGTTGCAGTAAGAAATATCCGTCGTGATGCCAACGATGCATTTAAGAAACTTGCAAAACAGGATGTTTCTGAGGATGAGATCAAAGAGCTTGAGGATCAGATCCAGAAACTTACAGATAAGTACATCAAGGAAGTTGACAAGGCGATCGAGAACAAGTCTAAAGAGATTCTGACTGTATAATTGTAAGAAATACGAGGATAGAGAGGGCTTCTTTGAAGAAGCTCTCTTTCTGTATGGAGGAGATTTATGAACGTACCAAATCATATCGCGATCATTCTGGACGGAAACGGACGTTGGGCAAAGGAACGAGGAATGCCGAGAACCTACGGACATGTAAAGGGATGCGCCAATCTTGAAAACATTTGTTATGATATCAAAGACCTTGGGGTGAAATATCTTACGGTTTACGCTTTTTCCACAGAAAACTGGAAACGCTCCAGAGAAGAAGTGGAAGCACTGATGAAACTGTTCCGCGGTTATCTTAAGAAATGTATCAAGATTTCCAAGAAAAATAATATGAAGATGAAAGTCATCGGAGATGTTACTGCCTTTGCACCGGATATCCAGCAGAGTGTCCGGGAACTGGAGGAATATTCCAAAGATTTTGACGGTATTTATTTTCAGCTGGCATTAAATTACGGAAGCCGTGATGAGATCCGCCGTGGAATGCAGAAGATGGCACAGGATGTAAAAGACGGAAAAGTTGAGCCGGATGGCATTACAGAAGATACGATTGAGAGCTATCTGGATACTGCAGGTGTACCGGATCCGGATCTTTTGATCCGCACAAGCGGTGAGCAGCGGCTTTCCAATTTCCTGCTTTGGCAGCTTGCCTATTCCGAGTTTTATTTTACACCGGTTGCATGGCCGGATTTCAATAAAGAAGAGCTGATCAAAGCCATCGAGAAATACAATCAGAGAGACAGACGCTACGGTGGCGTCAAGGAGGAGTAGATCATGTTTAAGACAAGACTGATAAGTGGTATCGTCCTTGTCATTATTGCCCTGGCAACTATCATTTCCGGAAGCTGGATCTTATTTTTTACACTTCTGGCTGTTTCACTGATCGGAATGAGAGAGCTTTACAAGGTAATGAAGGTAAGCGATGAGCATGTTACTGTGCTGGAACTTGTAGGATATCTTGGAGCAGTGCTTTATTATATTGCCATGAAAGCTGATTTTGGAAATTACGGAACAATGGCGATCATCATCAGTATGATCCTGATCCTGTTTGTTTATGTATTCGGTTATCCGAAATACCATGCAGAACAGGTGATGGCAGCATTTTTTGGAGTTGTATATGTTGCTGTGATGCTTTCCTTTATCTATCTTACCAGAAGCCTTCCGGACGGAAAATTCCTGGTATGGCTGATATTCCTGTGCTCCTGGGGATGTGACACCTGTGCTTACTGTGTGGGAATGCTTATCGGAAAGCATAAAATGGCGCCGGTTTTAAGCCCGAAGAAATCCATCGAGGGAGCTGTAGGAGGCGTTGCGGGAGCGGCGCTTCTTGGAGTGATCTATGCAGCAGCAACACAGGGAAAAATGGCTGAGTATGCCTTGATCTGCGCAGTTGGAGCTCTGATCTCCATGGTGGGTGATCTGGCTGCATCTGCGATCAAAAGAAACCAGAACATCAAGGACTATGGAAAGCTGATCCCGGGCCATGGAGGAATCCTGGACCGTTTTGACAGTGTGATCATCACAGCCCCTGTTATTTACTATCTTGCAAAAATGATTCTTGGAATTTAGGAGACATTAAAATGAAGAATATTGCAATCTTAGGTTCTACCGGCTCCATCGGGACCCAGACACTGGATGTGGCAAGAAAAAACGAAGACCTTCGGGTTGTTGCAGTCAGTGCAGGCAAAAGTGTGGAGAAGCTGGAAGAGCAGATCCGTGAGTTTCATCCGCTTCTGGCAGCAGTCTGGGATGAAGAAGCAGCCCGGGATCTGAAAACGCGTATTGCGGACACAGATACAAAGGTAGTCAGCGGAATGGAGGGACTTCTGGAACTTGCGTCCATGCCGGAATCAGAAATTCTTGTCACTGCGATCGTGGGAATGATCGGGATCCGTCCTACTATGGAGGGAATCCGTGCCGGAAAGGACATTGCCCTGGCAAATAAGGAAACCCTTGTCACAGCCGGTCATCTGATCATGCCCATGGCAAAGAAATATGGCGTATCTATCCTTCCGGTAGACAGTGAACACAGCGCTATTTTCCAGGCTATCCACGGAGAAGAAAACAAAGAGATCCACAAGCTTCTGATCACGGCATCCGGTGGTCCCTTCCGCGGACGTACCACAGAAGAGCTGCGAAGGGTCACTGTTGCAGATACTCTGAAGCATCCAAACTGGGTAATGGGACGAAAGATCACCGTAGATTCCGCAACCCTGGTAAACAAAGGGCTGGAAGTTATGGAAGCCAAATGGCTGTTTGACATGGATCTGGATCATATTCAGGTGGTGGTGCAGCCGCAGAGTATCATCCATTCCATGGTGGAGTTTAAGGATGGTGCGATCATGGCACAGCTTGGAACTCCGGATATGAGACTTCCGATCCAGTACGCTCTGTACTATCCGCACAGACGATATCTGGATGGAGACCGCCTTGATTTCACGAAGCTTCATGAGATCACATTTGAGGTTCCGGATATGGAGACATTCCGGGGACTTCCTATGGCAATCCAGGCATCCCGGGAGGGCGGAAGTATGCCGACTGTCTTTAATGCAGCCAATGAGCTTGCAGTAAAGAAATTCCTGGAGGAAAAGATCGGCTTTCTGGATATTTATGAGATTATTGCACAGTCTATGGAAAGACATAAAAAAATCGCACATCCGGATCTGGATGAGATCCTTTCTGTAGAGCAGGATACTTATCAGTGGATCGAAAGCAGGTGGTAAATTGAAATTTGTGATTGCTGTAATTATTTTCAGTGTTGTGATACTGATCCATGAGCTGGGACATTTTCTTCTGGCAAAAAAGAACCATATCGAGGTATTGGAATTTTCTCTTGGTATGGGACCCAGGATCATAAGTACGGTAAAGGGCGGCACACGTTATTCCGTGAAACTGTTTCCTCTTGGAGGTTCCTGCGCCATGGCCGGAGAGGATGCGGAAGATGACAGTCCGGGAACCTTTAATTCGGCTCCTGTGTGGGGCAGGATCGCAGTGGTTGCTGCAGGTCCGGTATTTAATTTTCTGCTGGCATTTGTTTTGTCTGTGATCATTGTAGGCTGTATGGGCTATGATCCGGCAACCGTATTGGAAGTAACCCAAAATTCTGCTGCGGAAAAGGCCGGATTGAAAAAGGGCGATGTGATCACGGAATATCAGGGCTACCATATTGATCTGGGGAAAGATCTTTATGTATATTCGTATCTCAACGAACTGAAGGAGGGAGATACCATCCGGCTGAAAGTAAAACGTGATGGAAAGGAACAGGAGATTTCCTATAAACCAGATGTAAATGTGCGGTATCTCCTTGGTTTTAACCGTTCCGATGTAAATTCCATGACGGTGGAATCACTGATCAAGGGAATGCCATTGGAAGAAGCAGGTCTGGAAGCCGGCGATGTGATCACCAAGATCAATGGTGTGGAGGTTCCGGATGGAAATGCATATGAAAAATACATCGAGGAGCATCCGTTATCCAAGGAACCTGTGACGATCACCTATGAGCGTAACGGACTGGAATATGAGGCAGAGATAACACCAAGGGAATACAGAACACCGGTTTCCGGTTTCGGATATAACACATACAGTGAAAAGACTTCCGGCTTTAATGTTCTGAAATATGGTGCTGTGGAAGTGAAATACATGATCCGTACTACGATCTTAAGCCTGAAAGAGCTTGTGACCGGTCACCTTGGAATGAAAGACTTAAGTGGTCCTGTGGGTATTGCGGATGCCATTGGCGACACTTACGAACAGTCCAAGAGTGAGGGAACGCTGATGATCTGGATGAATTTGTTGAATATGGCAGTTCTTCTTTCTGCAAACCTGGGAGTGATGAACCTTCTTCCTCTTCCTGCACTGGATGGAGGAAGGCTGGTATTTCTGGTGGCAGAAGCGATCCGGAGAAAACCGGTAAACCGTCAGGTAGAAGGCATGATCCATTTTGCGGGGTTGATGCTTTTGATGGCGTTGATGGTTATCGTTATGTATAATGATATTCTGAAGATATTCTGATATCTGGCGGAAAAAGGTAAATATCAAGTGTTACTGAGAACGGAGTGAACAATAACTAGCAAGTGCTGTATGATCTGTGAGTAGATGATACAGCACTTTTTTTGTGCAGATATTTATTATATAATAAAGGCATCAGAGTAAAGGGGGGGATATATAAATTTGAAAAAGGATATTTTAATACTGGCGGCATTGATAGCAGTTGTTATAGCAGTTCCTTTTCTGGCTACAAAGGCAGAAGAGGCAATCCAGATCAAAAATGAGGAATTTAAGGAAAAACAGAACAGGGAATGTTATGAAAAAGCGGAAGAATGCATGGATGCAGGCAAATATGATGATGCGATAGAGCTGCTGGAAAAACTTCCGGGATATTATGAGGATGTAAAATATATTATCCAATATGCAAAGTTTTGCGATGCTGTTCAGAATGGAGAAGGAATTGAGGAGTTGCATAAGCTTATATGGTATGTTCCAAAGGGAGATGAGTACAGTAGCAAATATATAGAAGAAATGAGGAAGGCCCAGAAAGATACAGAAGAACAATACAAAAAATATATGGCACAGAAGGAAAAAGAAGAGGAAGAAAGAATGCGAAAGGAGGATGAGCCATATAAGGGAATGAAAGAAAAATACATAAACATTACGCTTCTGGGAAGGGCAAAAGAGAAAAGAACAGAACATTACTGGCGGGACACACCGGGAAAAAGAACACAGGACATTCAGTACAGATATATGTGGTATAACAGCAATGGAGCAAAAAAATTCATGGCAGTCTGCAGAAACGGACGGGTCAGCAGTGTAGTGGAATTTGTTTCATCCACAACATCCGGGAAAAAAACTTACCATGGAAATACCAGCAGGAATAATGACAGAAAAGATATGTACGATGTGCAGGATTATGATGATCCGGAAGATTTTTATTATGATCATGCAGATGAGTTTGATGATATCCAGGATGCGGAAGATTACTGGGAGGAAGCACAGTAGGAGATATGGCATTTTGAGATTCTGTACATATACTAGCAGAGAACCAGTGTGCTTTCAGGCACAAAAAGGAGCCTCTGTTTATGAAAAATTATTCTTATATTTCCATGCAGCAGGATATGCCGGATCAGGGACAGCTGCAGGTGACGGTGCTGGACAGTGCCAGTAACCGTCCGGTGGAAAATGCTACAGTGCGGATCTCGTACACAGGAGTCCCGGATAATGTGATCGAAGAAATCCGTACGGATTCCTCCGGAAAAACGCCCATGCTGGAGCTGGCAGCTCCTCCACTGGAATACAGCATGAAACCGGTGGAGCAGCAGCCTTATGCAGAATATACAGTTCGGATCAGTGCAGAAGGTTTTACACCAAAAGAAGTTGCCGGGACAGAAGTTCTTCCCCATTCCATTGCCAGGCAGGGAGCATCCCTTAGCAGACAGCAGGGTAGTGGAGAGGACTATCAGCGGATCGTCATCGGACCCCATACGCTTTTTGGGGAATATCCTCCCAAAAATCCGGAAGCAGAGATCAAGCCGATAAATGAAACCGGCGAGATCGTATTAAACAAAGTGGTGATCCCGGAGTATATCGTAGTCCACGACGGGCCAATAGGGGATACCTCTGCACAGGATTATTATGTAAGATATAAGGATTATATCAAAAACGTGGCCAGCAGTGAGATCTACGCAACTTGGCCGGAGGACACGATACGTGCCAATGTTCTGGCAATCATGTCGTTTACCCTGAACAGAGTTTATACAGAGTGGTACCGAAATAAGGGTTATGATTTCACCATTACATCCTCCACAGCATACGACCACAAATGGATCCATGGCAGGAATATTTTTGAGAGTATCGACCGGATCGTGGATGAACTTTTTGAAAACTACCTTTCCAGACCGGATGTACGTCAGCCGATCCTGACCCAGTACTGTGACGGACACCAGGTGCAGTGCAGGAACCGGGGATGGATGACCCAGTGGGGAAGCAAAGCTCTGGGAGATCAGGGATATTCCGCCATTGAGATCCTGCGGAGCTTCTATGGAAACGATATGTATATCAATGTGGCGGAAGCAGTTTCCGGGATTCCCGCGTCCTGGCCGGGATATGACCTGACTATCGGTGTTACCGGAGAAAAGGTACAGCAGATCCAGGAACAGCTTAATGCCATAGCAAAAGCCTATCCTGCCATCCCGTCAGTGACTGTGGATGGTATTTATGGTCCGGCTACCGCTGCATCTGTAAAAAAATTCCAGAATATATTCGGGCTTCCCGCATCCGGAGTGGTGGATTATCCAACCTGGTATAAGATACAGGACATTTATGTAGCAGTGACCAGGATAGCGGAGCTGCAGTAAATATAAAAATAATAAAAATGTTCTTGGCCATTTTCGGAGTGATCTGATCGGGGCTGAGGTGTAATGCGTGAACATGATTTCAGAAAAAATATTTGACGTTTTAGAATAAACCAAGTATAATGGCTGTTTGTATCTTTGAACGTAAATTGTAAAGAGATTGCGTTTATGAGCATGTGAAAAAAGCGAAATGAGAATGTCTGTTTTACAAAAGGAGTGATGAAAATGACATTTTATCAGGAACTGCAGTTAAGCTCAACCGGATCAAAACAGCTGATCAGAAATACCACAGACAAAAAGGAGAAAAGAAGGCATATTCTGATCTATAATTTTAAAGTGTATCTTGTCATGGCATTTTGTGTGGCGGTTGTGACATTGTACAGTAAGATAACCGGCAATGACAACAGTGTTGTAGGAGTAACCGTACTACTGGCAGTGCTGGTTTTAAGACAGGCGGATTTCGGAATCCGGACGTCCCACGGATTGTTGTCCATTGCCGGGATTTTCTGTATTCTGATCGCAGGACCGAGATTATCCAACATGGTTTCACCGGTACCGGCATTTTTTGTTAATGCGATAAGCATCCTGTTACTGATGACCCTGGGATGCCATAATGTAATTATGTATAACCATTCCACATTTGTTCTCGGATATCTGCTTCTGATGGGATATGACGTAACCGGAAAGGCGTATCTGCTTCGTGTAGAGGGGCTTTTGGCCGGAATGGTTCTCTGCATGGTAGTTTTTTATAAGAATCAGAAAAACCGCCCGTATCGCAGGACGTTTCTGGACCTGTTCCGGGAATTTGATCTGCATTCCGCAAGAGGCAGGTGGTATTTAAGACTGACGCTGATCGTTTCCAGCGCTATGCTGATCATGTCTCTTCTGGGACTCCCAAGAGCAATGTGGGCCGGAATTGCCTGTATGTCCGTGTGTCTGCCGTTTACCGCGGATTGCAGGGGAAGGGCCGGAAAAAGAGCTATGTTCAACATCGTTGGCTGTATTCTGTTTGCAGTGCTTTATCTGATACTTCCGGAATCTATGTATCCCTATATTGGAATGATCGGAGGAATCGGTGTGGGATATTCCGCAGGTTATGCGTGGCAGACTGCATTTAATACATTTGGAGCACTGTCCATTGCATCAGGACTGTTTGGAATGCCGGCAGCAGTGCTGCTCCGTATTGGAGCCAATGTATTTAGTTCAATTTATACTATGCTCGCAAATAAGCTTGGGGATAAGCTTGTGCAGCATATGTGGGTACGAAAGAGTGCAGAAATCTGAGATATTGCCCTGAAAAAAGTTTTGCCGTATAATGGGTAATAGCATAACAGCCTGGATATTACCGGGTCGACAGAGGAGAAGATTATGTACGAAGAAACAACAGAAAAACTGCTGGAATTTATCAGTAAAAGTCCTACAGCCTTTCAGGCGGCAGAGGAAACAAGAAGACGTTTTTTGGAGGAAGGCTTTACAGAATTGAAGGAAGAGGAGCGCTGGGAGCTGGAAAAGGGCGGAAAATATTTTGTCATGAGAAATCATTCCGCGATCATCGGATTTTCCATTCCTGTCAATGACTGCAGGAGATATCATATCATTGCAAGTCACAGTGACTCCCCGTCTTTTAAAATAAAAGAAAATCCGGAGATGTCTGTAAACGGAGCTTATGTGAAGCTGAATGTGGAGCGGTACGGAGGAATGATCCTTTCTACCTGGTTTGACCGTCCCCTTTCTGTGGCAGGTCGCATGATCGTCCACAAAAACGGAAAAATTCTGGAAAAGCTTGTAGATATTGATAGAGATCTGGTCATGATCCCGAGCCTTGCGATCCATATGAACCGGGATATTAATGGAGGCTATCATTATAATGTCCAGAAGGATATGCTTCCATTGTACAGTGGCAGTGGCGAAAAAGGAAACTTCATGCGGATGCTGGCAGAAGAGGCAGAGATCCGTCCGGAGGATATCCTGGGCCATGATCTGTTTCTCTATAACCGGATGTCCGGAACGATCTGGGGATCCAGGAATGAATTTGTTTCCAGTCCAAGATTAGATGATCTGCAGTGTGCTTTCGCTTCAATGGAAGGCTTTCTCCAGGCAGATAAGAAGAAGGTCATTGCAGTCCACTGTGTACTGGATAATGAAGAAGTGGGAAGCACTACCAGGCAGGGAGCTGCATCCACATTTCTTAAAGATGTACTGTTTCGTATCAATCTGGCCCTTGGCGGAGATCAGGAAAGTTATCTGATGGCCCTTGCAGAGAGCTTTATGATCTCTGCGGACAATGCACATGCATTACATCCGAATTATACAGACAAGGCAGATCCTGTAAACCGACCGGTGATGAATGGTGGAATTGTGATCAAATATAATGCCAATCAGAAATATTGTACCGATGGGATTTCCACAGCAATCTTCAAGGAACTCTGCAGAGAAGCAGATGTGCCATATCAGACATTTGTGAACCGTTCTGATATTGCCGGTGGTTCCACTCTGGGAAATATTTCCAATACCCAGGCAGCCATAAATACGGTCGATATCGGTCTGCCGCAGCTGGCGATGCATTCCGCTTATGAAACAGCTGGAGTGAAAGATACGGAAAGCCTGATCCGTGCGGCAAAGGTATTTTACAGGTGATATCGGAGGACAGGAAAATGAGCAGAAAAGCAGTATTTTTTGATGCGGACGGAACAGTCTGTGATATGAAAAAAGGAGTGCCGGACAGTGCCATAGAAGCCATCCGTGCGCTGGTAGATAACGGACATGAAGCGTGGCTCTGCACAGGAAGAAGTCGTGCGTTTGTATCCTGGTATCTGGAGCAGATCCCTTTTACGGGAATGATCAGTGCCTGCGGATCCACCATTGAGAAGGACGGGAAGAGACTTTTTAATAAAGAGATGACGCCGGAGGTTGCAAAGCTTTCTGTGGAGGTTCTCAGAAAATACGGACTGATCCCGGTAATGGAAGGCGCGGATTTTATGTATTATGACAAAGAGGAGTATACCGATGAAGTGAACTGGTATGCCAGTCTGATCACAGAATCCCTGGGCGATAAATGGAGGCCTATCCGTGGAAATGAGGATTGTATGCGGATCAATAAGATCAGTGCAAAAATGACGGAGGGATGTGATGCGGAGGCAGCGTTATCCATTTTATCAGAATACTATGATATCATCCGCCATGAAGGCAGCAGTTCGTTTGTGGGAAATACCATTGAACTGGTGCCAAAGGGCTTTAACAAGGCTGTTGGGATCGCAGCTGTGATCCGCCTGTTTGATATTCCGTGGGAGAATACCGTTGTTTTTGGAGACAGCAACAATGATCTTGCCATGTTTGGATACGCTGCAACAAAGGTTGCCATGGGAAATGCTTCTCCGAAGATCAAAGAACTGGCAGATTATGTTACGTCTGATATGTTCCACTACGGCATTCGGGATGGCTTGAAATATCTGAAGCTGATCTGAGAAAATGCTTCGTTTGTTTTGTAGGCTATGAGATTGTAAGAACAGAAACATCCACATCAGAAATGATAGCTTTATGTGAATATGCTTTTATAAAAAAATGCTGTAAGAACCAGAAATCATAGTTCTTACAGCATTTTATGTTACAGATTTTTCCGGGTAGATAATATGCAGAAGCTGCAATATCAGATCAGTCCCAGACCTTTGCAGATAAACAGCCAGAGTGTCAGGGTAAAGGCACTGAATAATGTGGTAAGAAGCACGACTCCCGAAGAAAAAGAACCCTCATGTCCCATGTTTTTTGCCATGACAAAGCAGGTAACGGTGCTGGCAGACCCCAGCATGATAATGATGGAAACCAGCTTGTCCTTTGTAAAACCGCAACGGATGGCAAGAGGAAGAAAAAGTGCTTCATAACCGACAAGTTTCATAAATGTACAGGCAACAGATGCTTTCAGCCGGGAAAAGGCTTTTCCGAAGTGCAGAGATCCGCCCATAGCCATGAGGCCAAGAGGAGTGGCGGTTTTTGCAAGATTGCCTGCCGTAGAGTCCAGGATCTTCGGAAATGGAAGACGAAGAAGGGACCAGAGTGTACCGGCTGCAATGCCGAGAATGATGGGATTGGTGACAATTCCCTTTAAAGTGCGCTTCAGAACGGTACCATCTATTTTTCCCTGACCGGGTTTAAAGACAGAGAGAACTACAACAGCCATTACATTGTAAAGAGGGACACTGGCAATGATCATCAGTGGTGCCATACCTGCATTTCCGTAAAGGTTCTGAATAATGGCGATACCAAGGATCGCTGCGCTGCTGCGGTAGGATGCCTGGATAAACTCGCCCCGGATATCGGAAGGGTGGAGAAAACGGGACAGGAGCACGGAGATCATAATACTGAGCGATGTGATCGCAAAACAGAAAAGAATCATCTTGGGATCCCAGGCCTCATAGATATCGATTTTAGCGATGTCCTGAAACAGAAGCACAGGCAGGGGGATGACAAACACAAATTTGTTCATACGATTGACAAATGTTTCATCAAACAGTCCGATCCTCCGGAAAAAATATCCCAGGAGCAGCGTAAGAAAGATGGGCACGGTAACATTCAGACAGAAAATAAGATTGTCCATAAAAGAAAGCCTCCCTGTGGTAAAATTTCTCTGTTTATTATATCCAAACTACGAAAATTGTCAAACGAGGTATACGGGACTGGAGATTTCTGGTATGATAAAAAGTGTTGCGAAGAAAGCAGCACAGGGGTTGAGAAGGAGAAAGGAAAGAAAATGAGATACGGAAAAATACGGATCGAAGATGGCTTTTTTGTGTTTACCAGACATATGATGCTCAACAGTCTTCCGTGTAAAGATATTCTCTGGGCGTACATGCGCCGTGAGGGAACCGATAAAACCGGTGAAAAGCAGCTGATCATCAATTATCTGGTGATCATAACCAGACGTCAGAAGCGTTATAAATTTGATATGACAGAGCAGGAGGTACAGGATTGCCTTCAGCTTCTTAAAGTACTGAATCCGGATCTTGCGGTTGGTTTTCCAAAAGGAAGCAGGCTTCCGCTTCAGAATCTTCCGAATACAAGAGATCTGGGTGCATTGATGACAGT
Organism: Blautia sp. MCC270; assembly: GCF_018785605.1. Lineage (NCBI taxonomy): Bacteria > Bacillati > Bacillota > Clostridia > Lachnospirales > Lachnospiraceae > Blautia > Blautia sp. MCC270. The sequence continues at coordinate 26,962 of NZ_WQQD01000028.1, read as the reverse complement.
AGACGGTTCGCATATTCTTCCCAGAAAACTTTTGCGCAGCGGAGAAATCTATCATGCTTCTGCTGCAGACAACCGGATCCTTTCAGAAGAATATAATGTAAAAACAGTGATCGATTTCCGGTCAGCTGCAGAAGTAAAGAAAAAACCGGATGATATCATGGCAGGAGTGGAGTATTATCACATTCCAATCCGGGATGAGGACAGCAGTGGAAACAGCTTTTTTGAACATGTGATGTCCTGCTATGGTGATGTAGACCGGTATATGCAGGACTGGTACCGGAATTTCGTTACGGATGAGTATTCTCTGAAGCAGTATGCACGTTTTCTGGACGTCCTGCTTCATGTAAAGAATGGAGCTGTTGTTTTTCACAGTGCCACAGGAGAAGACCGGACAGGAGTCGGAACAGCACTTTTGCTCTTTGCTTTGGGTGTACCTAAGGAAACGATACGAAGGGATTATATGCGGTCGAATCCATGTCTGGAAGATGAACTGAAATATATGCGCAGGCTTTACCGGGCAGACTGGCCGGAAAACAGCCGGAAGCTTGCAGATCTGAAAGCCTTCTATCAGGTGAAGGAGTCCTATATCAATACAGTTTTTGATGTCATCGAAAAAGAAAACGGAGGAATTGAAAGATTCCTTCGGAAAAAACTTTATCTGACACCAAAGGCATCCGAGGAGCTTAAGAAAAAATATCTGATCTGAGGATAAAAACATTTCTTATCAGCCTGAAGGGATTTTGCAGGAAATTTTGATTGACAAAATTTTCGAAGTTGTTATAATGGTAAGAAAGCAAGGGTTTATTAGATTAAAGCGTTAACTGACGAAGTCGGTTTTCTATACATAAAAGTGTTGAAAGCAGGTGTATTATGGAAAAGAGAATACTATCCATCCTTGTGGATAATACCTCCGGAGTCCTTAGCCGTGTGGCTGGTCTTTTCAGCCGCCGTGGATATAATATTGACAGCATTACCGCAGGAGTGACTGCAGATCAGAGATATTCCCGTATGACAGTTGTCTGTGAGGGAGATGATCAGATGCTCCAGCAGATCACTAAGCAGCTGGCGAAGCAGGAAGATGTACGGGATGTTAAGGTCCTTGAACAGGACGACAGCGTTGCCCGTGAGCTGATGCTCGTCAAGGTTGCTGTGAAGCCGGAACAGAGACAGGGAGCTCTTTCTGTTGCAGATATCTTCCGTGCCAAGGTGGTGGATGTAAGTAAGGATTCTCTTATTATGGAGATGACCGGAAGCCAGAACAAGCTGCAGGCGTTTGTGGAGCTGATGGCTGACTATGAGATCCTTGAGCTTGCAAGAACAGGAATCACAGGTCTGTCACGAGGCAGTGACGATGTCCGGTACCTGTAAAAATTTTTACATATGTTTGCTAGGAGAGCAGCTACTCTCTTAACGATAAATAATTTTTATGAAGAAGATGTTGTAAACATCAGAGGAGGAAAGTAAAATGGCAAATAAGATTTTTTACCAGGAAGACTGTAATCTCGGATTATTAGATGGTAAGACAATTGCGATTATTGGATACGGAAGCCAGGGACATGCACATGCACTGAACCTTAAAGAGTCCGGATGTAATGTAATCATCGGTCTTTACAAAGGAAGCAAATCCTGGAAAAAAGCTGAGGAGCAGGGCTTCGAGGTATATACATCTGCTGAAGCAGCTAAGAAAGCAGATATCATCATGATCCTGATCAACGATGAGAAACAGGCTGCACTTTACAAGAAGGATATCGAGCCGAACCTTGAGGAAGGCAACATGCTTATGTTCGCTCATGGCTTCAACATTCATTTCGGATGCATCAAACCACCAGCATATGTTGATGTTACAATGATCGCTCCGAAAGGACCTGGACATACAGTAAGAAGCGAGTATCAGGCTGGTAAAGGTGTTCCTTGTCTGATCGCTGTAGAGCAGGATGCTACAGGTAAAGCTCAGGATATCGCACTTGCATATGCACTTGGAATCGGCGGAGCAAGAGCTGGTGTTCTTGAGACAACATTCCGTACAGAGACAGAGACAGACCTCTTCGGTGAGCAGGCTGTACTTTGCGGTGGTGTTTGCGCACTTATGCAGGCTGGTTTCGAGACACTTGTTGAAGCTGGTTATGACCCAAGAAACGCATACTTCGAGTGTATCCATGAGATGAAACTGATCGTTGACCTGATCTACCAGTCAGGATTCGCCGGAATGAGATATTCTATCTCCAATACAGCTGAGTATGGCGATTACATCACAGGACCGAAGATCATCACAGAGGATACAAAGAAAGCAATGAAGAAAGTTCTTTCCGATATCCAGGATGGTACATTCGCAAAAGAGTTCTTACTCGACATGTCCGATGCAGGTGCACAGGTACACTTCAAGGCTATGAGAAAATTAGCTTCTGAGCATCAGTCTGAGAAAGTCGGCGAAGAGATCCGTAAACTCTACAGCTGGAACGGCGAGGATAAGCTTATTAATAACTAAGCAAAATTTATTGCAGGTGCAATAAATTTTGCGCTACTCGAACGAAGCGCAGCGAAGTTTGAGTCAAAGAAGTCACACACGTAATACAGTGGTAGGAAACTTTTTTGAAATTTAAAAATCCCATCTGGTCGCAATGATCAGATGGGATTTTTTTTCATTCCTTTATTTATCCGGATGCCCTGTTTCATCATCAAAAAATGGCGCGATCAAAGCCGAATCAGTATCTTTCTGTCTGCATACAAACCCGATCTCACGCAGCGGAAAAGAAAATCCTACCGGTACTTCCACCAGAGTTCCTTCTTCGAGCTCTTTTTTTACAAAATCACGGATCACACATGCAATCCCAAGACCAATTTCCGCAAACTGGATCAGAAGATCCATAGTTGTTACTTCCAGAATATGACTTAATTCCACATGATGTTCTTTCAGCTGAGTGTTCACGGTCTGACGTGTAATATTGTCCTCATCCAGCATCATGAAAGTTGCTGCCTGGATCAGAGGTTCATCCGGATAGAGCTTTTTCTGATTTTCCAGATACTGCTGTGTACAGACAAAGGTATCCTGGATTTTCAAAAGAGGCTGAAAATAATATCCCCGAAGCTTCTGCGGCCGTCCGATGAGTCCCAGATCGATTTTTTCCTCATCCAGAAGCTGCAGCGTCTGATAAGTAGACTGGCAGGAAATTGTGATACGTACATGAGGAAAACGTGCAATATAGTTTTCCAGGTGGGAGAGCAGTACATATCTGGTAAGAGTAGAACTGGCGCCCAGACGCAGCTTTGGAATGTCCCGGGAACGGTTATGGCGAATGGAATTTTCTCCTTCATCCAGAAGTGAAAGAGCTTCTTTTACTTTTTCAAAAAGAAGCTCACCGTCCGGGGTCAGAGTGACACCCCGGGAACTGCGTTTAAAAAGAACGGTATCCAGATTCTGCTTCAGCTTCTGGATCGCCTTGCTGATAGCAGGCTGACTGATATAAAGGTCCCGGGAACTGTGGGAGATACTGCCGGTACGTGCTACCGTATAAAAAATATGATAAAGAGACAGATTATCCTGCATGCAAAACCTTCCTTTCGAAAAATAGTAAGGTAATAAAGGTAATAAAAAAATCCGAAGTCATCAGACCTCGGAAATCCTTGAATTTGTTAGAAATATCGGGGCAACAGGATTTGAACCTGCGACCTCACGGCCCCCAGCCGTGCGCGCTACCAAGCTACGCCATACCCCGCAACGCATATAACTATAACATAAACAAATTGTAAATGCAACCATTTTTTGAGGAGAAAGATGGTTGTATGGATGATAATAAAGAGTGTGATCCCTTGATACTTTCATAGGCTTCACACTCTTTACATGATATGATCAGGCTGTCTGTATTGTGTTACCTGGGTCAGGTAAAATACCTCTTCCCTGAAGTACAACGACAAGAGTTTCTGTTGTGTCCTGTAAATTCTTGATATCTTTTCGGATATCCCGTTCTGCAAGCTTAACATCCAGTGAAAGGTCGTCCAGGCGTTTTCTGTTGGTATCACATTTCAGATCGATCATTTCAAGTCTGTTTTCTACCCGGTTGAAGCGGGCATCTATTTCATCAAAACGAACATCCATAGCATCAAGACGAGCGTCGATACCGTCAAAACGAACATCCATAGCATCGAGACGAGCGTCGATACCGTCAAAATGAACATCCATAGCATCGAGACGAGCGTCGATACCGTCGAGACGAGTATCCACTGCATCCAGTCTGGCATCGATACCATCTAATCGGTTATTTATATTGCCCAGCTGGACATTGATCGGGTTTATCATACCGGCTAATAATTCCAAATCTTTCTGATCTAGCATATGCGCATCCTCCCACAAAAATTGTACCGCATATTTCTCTGTGCGGATATTGTATCATGTTTCGAGTGTGAAGTCTATGAAATTATCAAAGAACAAAATGGACGGGAACAATAAGTTCTTGACTAGTATAATATATATAATAAGAAAAAACAAGACATATTTTTATATCTTTAATAATAATAGAAAATGCAGGCGAACTACCTGAAGAATAAAAAAAGGAGGCCGGGAGTTGTGCTGACTCCCGGCAAAAAGTATGAAAAAGAAAAAGATTGTTTAGCATTTGCTATCTACAGTTAATAATATAGTAAAAAAATGTGTGCATTGTGTGAAAGGAAAATGAAGAGAATGTGAAAACTGCCGCTTAATGTTAGATTAAGCGACAGTAATTTTTTCGGATTATTCTGTTGTTTGATTCAAGATTTTGAACCATATGTAATGATAACATCCGCTTTAATGCTTGTCAAGCGATCTGAAACTGCTATAGCTGTCCAATTATGTCGTTTTACGCAGCTTTTTATGTAAGTATAATTCGTGCGGCAGAGGATGTCCTGTGAAATTATATCAGTTTATTTAATTTTTCAATAATTTCTGTAAGTTCTTCTCTGGAATACCCGCCGAAGCTTACCAGCGCACGTAATGGCATGGAGTCGGTCATGGCTTCTGTCATTTCTTCGGTGACAGCTTCGGAAGCGGCTTCAGAAGAGGACTCTTCACCGACGTTCATAGCTGAGATATATTTTGCTGTAAGCTCTTTTGCTGTTTCGCTTGTTTTCGGGTTGCGGAACAGTTCGCCCAGGGTGGTGTTCATATGAACATGCATCGGAAGTTCCTGGCTGCTGTTCAGATGGATCTTGCCTTCAAGACGGATATCTCTGGAAGAGGTACCGACAAGGAACTTATATTCGCCGCTGGCTGCGAACCAGTCGTGAAGTTCTGTATTGTACCATGCGAAGCTTCTCTTGTCCAGCTCCATGGTTACTGTTTTGGTCTCGCCTGGGTTCAGGAAAACTTTTTCGAAGCCCTTGAGCTCTTTTTCCGGACGAATCGCGGAATGGGTGCAGTCTTTGACATAGAGCTGTACGACTTCTTTTCCTACCATATCTCCTGTGTTTGTTACATCAACCGAAACAGTGATGGTGTCTTTGTCTGTAGGATTTTCATTGGAGATCTTCAGGTTGCTGCAGGCAAAGGTAGTGTAGGAGAGGCCATAGCCAAACGGATATGCTACATCCATTTCTTTTGTATCGTAGTAGCGATAGCCTACGAATACGCCTTCACGGTATTCAACCTTTTCACCACCGCCGAAGTTCAGGTAGGATGGATTGTCGGAGAGCTTGAGCGGCATTGTCTCGGCAAGCTTGCCACTGGGATTTACTTTTCCGTAAAGGATGTTTGCGACAGCGGTACCGCCTGCCTGACCGCCGAGGTATGCTTCCAGAAGGCCTTTTATATCATTGAGCCATGGCAGCTCCACGGGGGAACCGTTGTGGAGGACGATCACGGTATTCGGCTGTACTTTAAGGATCTCAGCAATGAGACGGTTCTGGCATTCAGGAAGCCTCATGTGGGAACGATCGTATCCTTCAGATTCAAAGCTGTCCGGAAGTCCGGCGAAGATCACAACCTTGTCAGCGGCGGCAGCAGTTTTGATCGCTTCAGCTGCAAGTGCGTCATCGTAGAGATCTTTGTCTGCAGGAAAACCTTCTGCATAAGTAACCTGTGCATCGGAAGGAACAGAATCCAGTGCGTTTGTGATCTTGAAGCAGTTGATATGAGAGCTTCCGCCGCCCTGGAAACGAGGCTTCTTTGCAAAACCACCGATGAAAGCGATTTTCTCGGATGCTTTCAGAGGGAGGATCTGCTCATCGTTTTTCAGAAGAACCATAGATTCTTCGGCAATGTGGCGTGCTTCTTCATGGTCTTTTTCCATGGTGAATTCCTGCGGTGCCCGGTTGTCTGCATATTCAAAAATTATGCGTAGAATGCGTTCAACAGCCTGGTCAAGAATGTCTTCCTTGAGGGAACCGTCTTTTACGGCCTGTACGATGAGGGCATCGTTGACCCCATTGGAGGAAGGCATTTCCAGCTCAAGACCTGCCTCAAGACCTTTGACGCGGTCATTGACTGCACCCCAGTCGGACATTACATAGCCCTTGAAGCCCCAGTCGCCGCGGAGAACATCTGTGAGAAGCCATTTATTCTCAGATGCGAAAGTGCCGTTGATCTGGTTGTAGGAGCACATGAAGGTGTATGGCTGAGCCTTTTTTACTGCGGTTTCGAATGCAGGGAAATAGATCTCACGTAAAGTGCGCTCATCAGCCTCGGAAGAATTACTCATGCGGTGATATTCCTGGTTGTTTGCTGCAAAGTGCTTGATAGAGGTTCCTACATGCTGGGACTGTACTCCGTTTATAAAAGCGGCTGCGATCTCACCTGCGAGATATGGATCCTCGGAATAATATTCGAAGTTTCTTCCGCAGAGAGGAGAACGTTTGATGTTTACGGCCGGTCCGAGAACTATGGATACATCGTTGGCCTGAGCTTCTTTTCCGATGGTTTTGCCCATTTCTTCCACCAGCTTGCGGTCAAAGGAGCAGGCGCTTAAAGCGGCCGGCGGGAAGCAGACGGCCTTGATGCTGTCATTCATTCCAAGATGATCGCCCTTATCATCCTGCTTACGAAGTCCGTGAGGGCCGTCGCTGACCATTACTTCCGGGATCCCTAAGCGTTCCACATGTTTCAGATGCCAGAAATCAAGACCTGAGCACATGCCGGCTTTTTCTTCCAGTGTCATCTGGCTTACGATTTTTTTCAGATCACGTTTCATTAAAAATACCTCCGAAATGTTTTTTCTTACTATGAACTATAGCATGTTTTGCTGGTAAAATATAACAAAAATTCGTTAAAAATAAAAAAATATTGTAGTTTAGCCGAATTAAGTAAGTCTCTTACTTCAATTGCGAATATCCGCATGACCCTCACATTTTCAGGAATATAAAAACGATATGCAGGTCGATTGACAGAGCGGTGAGAGATATCTTTTTCTGGCTTTTGTGGGAAGAGTGTAGTAATATAGGTAGGAATAATGACAGAGCTGCCGGACAGAAGAATGGTCGACTGTCTGGCTTATGTGAAAGGACTTATAATGAAAGACATCATATCAAGTATTATTACAAGTGTACTGACAGCTTTGTACCAGCCATTTTGGTTTTCTGTGATCCTGTCTGTGATGGTACTGTTTTTTTATCTCTTTGCCTACCATAATGAGACAGGTGGAAGGGGAATCAGGGGAGCTTTTTCCGTGTGGTGGCAGTATTTCAGAGGAAATGCTTTTTTTCGGAAGCTGTTTTTTCTGACCTTTTATACAACCATGATCTTGTTTCGCACGCTGCTGAACCGAGATATGTGGATGAATCCCCTTTCGGATGTGATGGCGAACTGGTGGATCTGGAAATATGGAGAGGATGGTACCAGATATCTCACAACCGAGTGTATTGAGAATCTGATGCTGTTCATTCCGTTCACGATCCTGCTGTTCTGGACCGCAGGAAAGAAAATATTGAAAAAAACAACATTCTTGAATATTGTGTGGACCGGACTTAAGATTACCTTTGTATTCTCACTGTCCATTGAACTTCTGCAGCTTTTCCTGAGGCTTGGGACGTTCCAGGTTTCTGATTTGACATATAATACTCTTGGAGGAGGTATTGGCGGGGCTGTGTACTGGATTGGTCATCAGCTTTCAGTCGGGCGGGGAGCCGAATAATGTCTGCCGCAGATAGCAGGAAGACAGAGAAACGGATCAGCTCGGATTGCTGTTCGTGAGTGATGCACTGAAATTTTTGCGCGGTGCATCGTTAAAATTTCGTTGACAAATCTTCCATAACGTGTTAACCTAATACCAGTTTCAAAAAGAAAATGCGTAGATGAGGAATAGTACACAAGGGAACGGAACACAGAGAGCTGCTGGCCGGTGAGAAGCAGCGGAAGGGATTTGTGGAACTCGCCTCGGAGCATCTGCCTGAAATCTTTATGTATTATATAAGAGAGTAGACGCAGACGGTGTCCGCCGTTATCCGGAGAGGATATAAGGATGTATATACATTCCGTATCTGTCAAGTGTGTGAATTTTTATTCATGAAATAAGAGTGGTACCGCGTAGGACAGCAGTTGTCTTTCGTCTCTTGCAGAATCTGCAGAGTCGGAAGATTTTTTTTATGTCTTTATATCAAAAACAGAAACCAAAGAGAAATTTTAATGGAAACAGAAAGTGGAGGAAAACAAAATGATGACACCATCCAAGTACAAACGTCAGTATTACATGCCGCCGGTGAAATGTATGAAATGGGCGGAGAAAGAATATGTAGATAAGGCCCCGATCTGGTGCTCTGTAGACCTTCGTGACGGAAATCAGGCACTTGTGATCCCGATGAGCCTGGAGCAGAAAGTGGAATTTTTCAAGCTTCTTGTAAAGATCGGTTTTAAAGAGATCGAGGTTGGATTTCCGGCTGCTTCTGAGACAGAGTATGAGTTTCTCCGTACGCTGATCGAGCAGGATCTGATCCCGAAGGATGTAACGATCCAGGTGCTGACTCAGGCAAGAGAGCATATTATCCGTAAGACTTTTGAAGCTGTTAAAGGCGCCCCAAAAGCGATCGTTCATGTATACAATTCCACATCCGTATCTCAGAGAGAGCAGGTATTCAAAAAATCAAAAGAGGAGATCCTGAAGATCGCAGTAGATGGCGCTGCACTTCTGAAAAAACTGGCTGATGAGACAGAAGGCAATTTTCAGTTTGAGTACAGCCCGGAGAGCTTTACGGGAACAGAGCCGGAGTATGCACTGGAGGTGTGCAATGCGGTTCTGGATGTATGGCAGCCCACTGCAGATAACAAAGCGATCATCAACCTGCCTGTTACGGTTGAGCATTCTATGCCGCATGTGTATGCAAGTCAGGTGGAATACATGTGTGATAATCTGAAATACCGTGAAAACGTGATCGTTTCTCTTCATCCGCACAATGATCGTGGATGTGGCGTTGCAGACTCCGAGATGGGTCTTCTTGCAGGTGCTGACCGAATTGAGGGAACTTTGTTCGGAAATGGTGAGCGTACCGGTAATGTGGATATTGTAACGCTTGGTATGAATATGTATTCCCAGGGTGTGGACCCGAAGATTGATTTTTCTGATATGCCGCATATTTGTGAGGTTTATGAGAAATGTACTGGAATGCAGATCTATGAAAGAAGTCCGTACAGTGGAGCTCTTGTATTTGCTGCATTTTCCGGATCTCATCAGGATGCTATCGCAAAGGGTATGCACTGGAGAGAGAACGGAGATCTGGAGCACTGGACTGTTCCGTATCTGCCGATCGATCCGACAGATGTGGGAAGAAACTACGACGCAGATGTTATCCGTATCAACAGCCAGTCCGGAAAGGGCGGTGTAGGCTATATACTGGAGACAAAGTTTGGCCTGAACCTTCCTCCGAAAATGCGCGAGGCTATGGGCTATGCAGCCAAAGCAGTGTCCGATCACAAGCACAAAGAGCTTCATCCGGACGAGATCTTCAGTCTGTTCAAATCTACCTTCGAAAATGTGGTTGAACCATACAGCATCAATGAGGTTCATTTCCAGCAGAAGGAAGACGGCATCGTAACACGGGTTACTTCTACATTCCGTGGAAAAACCATCGTTACAGAGGCTTCCGGAAATGGTCGTCTGGATGCGGTAAGCAATGCACTGAAGAAAGCTTACGAACTGAAATACACACTGGAGACTTATCAGGAGCATGCTCTGGAGCAGAGTTCTTCCTCCCAGGCTATCGCTTATGTGGGAATCCGCAAACCGGATGGAACGCTTGCCTGGGGAGCGGGTGTTGATCAGGATATCATCCGTGCCTCTATTGATGCACTGGTAACTGCGATCAACAATCGATAAGCATCCGGTTCCGGATAGGTTTACAAAAAATGAGAAGCTGCCATAAAACGCAGCTTCTTTTTTTGCCGTGCAGATGCTATAATAGTGCGGAATGTGAAAATAACAGTGAGTAAGAGGGATATTATGAAAAATAGGAAAAAAAACAGAAGCTCATACAGCCTGTCTGCAGAGCTGAAAAACGCTCTGAAATATCTGCTGATATGGGGAATGATCCTGATCTTTTCCGCATATCTGCTTAGTGATTCGGAGATCCTCGGAAATGTAAAGCAGCAGGCAAGACCGGATACCTGGTCTATGATCGGTGCGGGAGGAAGCTTTGAAGAGGAGTTTACCTGCAAAACGAACCGTCTGTCCGGTGTGGAGCTTTTTCTTTCTACAGAGAGTGCATCGGTTGCTGGAACGTTTCAGATAACGCTGTATCAGAATGAAAGGGAGATCCAGAGCTGGCAGGCCAGCAGACTGACCATATCGTCGGGGGATACCACGTATTTCCGGCTTGACCAGAAGCTTACGGAATGTAAGGGGCAGAAATTCCGGATCGTTTTAGATGGAGCAAAAGGGGATACCGGAGTGGCTGCAGGGCTGGTGAGCCAGAAGGATGATACACAGACACTTGCCTATCGGATCATTTCCAGGCCATTTCCAAAATCACTGGTGTTTCTGGTGATTGGAGCGGCGGCAGCTGTGATGCTGGTGATCTTTGCATTTCTGAAACGCAGACAGCTCCGGGCAGAAGTGGTGTTTGCCGTTGTTTATATTTTTATGAGTATCTGTACGCTGGCGGCGGTTCCGGCCTTTAATTCGCCGGATGAGTACAGCCATTATCTGAGAAGCTATGAGGTTTCCAGAGGATATCTGACGTCGGAAGGCAACGGAGGAAACGACTTATTCTCATATGGAAGGACGTTTAACAGTGGTCTGGTTCCGGAATTTTCCGCCAAGGATCATGTATCATTATGGGATATCGGAGAGAATGCAGATCAGCGTATCGACCGGGAAAAAACACAGTTTTACGGATTTGGAAATACAGCCTTGTATGCACCTACTTCGTATCTTCCCCAGGCAGTAGGGATCCGCATTGCAGATCTGTTTACGGACCGGCCGATGGTTCTTGCCTATGCGGGAAGGATCGCCAATATGCTTATGTTTGGACTGTTCTTTTTCTTTGCCATTCGTCTGACGCCTGTTGGGAAAAATTTCCTCGTACTTCTGGGGCTGGTACCTGTGAATATCCAGTCAGCAAATTCCACGTCAGCAGATGCCCTGGCCCTGGCTCTGACAGTTGCTCTGGCTGCCTTTGTACTGGCTATGCGATATAAACAAAAAGAAGTGATGAGTAGAAGACAGCTGATATGGATGTACGTGCTGACCGGATTCCTGTGTCTTTGCAAAGTGGTTTACATGCCGTTTTGCCTGCTCCTGTTCCTGATCCCGAAAGAACGGTTTAAAAGCAGAAAAAATTACTGGTTTCATGTGGTCTGTGCAGGAACTGTGATCTTGATCTTAAGTTTCGGCTGGCTGGTCATTGCATCCCGATATCTCTGTGAGTCACAGCCAGGTGTGGATACAGCTGCACAGCTTGTGGGGATCCTGAAGGATCCGGTTGCCTTTGTCCTGACTTTTGTGCGGAGCCTGGATAATTTTGGTGTGACCTATCTTACAGAAATGATAGGAAGTAATCTTGGATGGCTGAATATTCCTGTCTGTGCCCTGCTGGCAATAGGATATCTTCTGCTCCTGGTCCTTCAGGTTTCCGGGAATGATGATATGTCGGGAATCCGTCTGGATCTTCCGGTAAAGAGCATTCTGGGAGGAGTCAGTCTCCTGGTATTTGCGCTGATCTTTGTAACGTTATACGGACAGTGGACAGCCTATGGCTACGATAAGATCTTGGGCGTGCAGGGACGGTATTTTCTGCCGCTTCTTTTTCCACTGATTCTTGCGCTGAAGCCCAAACGGTTTGCCGAAGGAGCCGGGGAAACACCATGGGGACTGTTTCTGGGAGCCTGGAGTATCGATCTGTGTGTTTATGCGACACTTTTCGTGCAGGCATTGTGCCGTTTTGCATAAGGCGTCGGATCTGGTCGAGCAAAAATCCTTGACTGACTGAAAACAAAATATTATAATCAAATCTGTAAATAACAGAGGAAAAAACTGTTCTGAAAAAGGATAAACAGGCAGATAGAAGTACGATTTCCGGAAAGTGGGTGTACAACATTGGACGGAGATAGAGACGCTATCTGCCTTTTTTTTCTGAAATGAAATACGGCATGAGTGTGGATAACTCTGCGGTTTTATGTGGATTTTATGTGGATAAGGTGTGGATAAAACACAAATACCGCCGTTGAAGCGTTAAATACGGGAAAAAGCTTGACATATTCAATATTATTAAATATAATTTTCCCATACATTACAAAAATGTTACAAACATGTAAAGGAAATCGTAATGATCCGTATTTATCCGGGAAGCGATGATAATGGGGGCTGTGATGTCGCATCGGAGGATTATGGGCTGTTACAGAAAATGAAACGCAAGGAATGAGATTATGAAAGTTGAGAAAGATTTACGCGAGGCTGACGAAGTGCAGGATGAACGTAGAAATGGAAAAACCGGAGGAAATTCCGCGCGCAGTTTTGCAGTGCTGACATTATGTGCAGTTTTGGCGATGGTTATTTCTCTGGGGACAAGGACATTTGCAGAAAGTGAAGGAGGCAGGGTTTATGCAGCTTCAGATGGAGGAGAGGGCTCTCCCTATGAAGAGGTTGCTGTTCCTACCGGGATCGCAGGTGTGGTTTCAGGAGTTACGGATACACCATTATCCGGAAGCACGGTTACAAGGATCGGAAGCTCCTGTGAGCAGGTGATCGTAGGCCAGAGAGTACAGAAAGTAACCAATACTGCTGCAGATCTTAATGTAAGCTCCTCTATGGAAAACAAAGTAAATGAACTTGATGCAAGGTCGATCACACTGGCAGAAAATCCCACACTGATGTCAGATGAAGACTATGATACACTTCTGAGGATCGTGGAGGCAGAAGCAGGAAGTGAAGATATCAAGGGCCGTGTTCTGGTGGCTAACGTCATCATGAACCGTGTAAAAAGCGAAGATTTTCCGAATACGGTGACAGAGGTTGTCTGGGATAACAGTGACGGCGTTCCGCAGTTTTCACCGACCTATGATGGCAGGATCAATGAAGTTGCAGTTTCCGATGAAACAAGGGAAGCGGTCAAGCAGGCGCTGAAGGGTACGGATTATTCTGAAGGTGCACTGTTCTTTATCCAGAAATCTGCAGCAGAGGAACATAATGTGAAATGGTTTGAAAAGGACCTGAAGAGGCTCTTTAAATACGGGGTCCATGAATTTTATACATATAAATAGGAAGAACTGATGCAGTACAAAAGGAACCAACCGCCGGCAGAAACAGACCGGCGGTTTCTTTTTATCCGAAAGCTGTGAATATTTGTCTGATCACAGGGTGGGATTGGGCAAGACAGATTCTTTTTTAAAAGTGGTGGCATTTTCCATAATTCCATGCTATAATGTGATAACGTTGAAAAGAAAACGAATATCTTACAATAGAAAGGCGGAACACCAATGCAGGTATTGTACAAGAGCACCAGAGGAAAAGAGCAGGCAGTTACAGCGTCTATGGCCATACTTAAGGGCCTTTCTGAGGACGGCGGACTGTTCGTGCCTGAAAGCATTCCACAGCTGGATGTACCAATGGACAAGCTGGCGCAGATGACCTACCAGGAGACAGCATATGAGGTAATGAGCCGTTTCCTTACAGATTTTACCGAGGATGAGCTTAAGAACTGTATCAACAAAGCATACGACAGCAAATTTGATACAGAAAAGATCGCGCCTCTTCATGAAGCGGATGGGGCATATTTCCTGGAACTGTTCCATGGCGCGACCATTGCATTTAAGGATATGGCACTTTCCATTCTTCCGCATCTGATGACAACTGCAGCGAAGAAGAATAATGTTAAGAATGAGATCGTGATCCTTACCGCAACATCAGGAGATACCGGTAAAGCTGCCATGGCAGGCTTTGCAGATGTGCCGGGAACGAAGATCATTGTATTTTATCCGAAGCATGGTGTCAGCCCGATCCAGGAGAAACAGATGGTAACTCAGAAGGGTGCCAACACTTATGTGGTAGGTATTACCGGTAACTTTGATGATGCCCAGACTGCAGTTAAGAAGATGTTCAATGATCATGAGCTGGCAGCAGAGCTGGATCAGGCAGGTTTCCAGTTTTCTTCTGCAAACTCTATCAACATCGGTCGTCTTGTTCCTCAGATCGTATATTATGTATATGCCTACGCATCACTGGTACGCGACGGCAGGATCAAAGACGGACAGGAGATCAATGTGGTAGTTCCTACCGGAAACTTCGGAAATATCCTTGCTGCATACTATGCGAAACAGATGGGACTTCCGATCCACAAGCTGATCTGTGCATCGAATGAGAACCGTGTTCTTTATGATTTCTTCCGCACAGGAACCTATGACAGAAAGAGAGATTTCATCCTTACGACATCTCCTTCCATGGATATCCTGATCTCCAGCAATCTGGAAAGACTGATCTATCGTCTTACCGGAGAAAATGCTGAAAAATGTGCAGAGCTTATGAAATCCTTAAGTGAGGGCGGCGAATATACCATTACTGACGAGATGAAAGCACAGCTTGTTGATTTTTATGGTAATTTCTGCAGTGAAGATGAGACTGCACAGGCCATCAGTGATATCTACAAAAACAGCAATTATGTGATCGATACGCATACTGCAGTTGCAGCCGGCGTATATAAGAAGTATGTAAGTGAGACAGCGGATCATCTTCCGACAGTGATCGCCTCTACTGCAAGTCCGTATAAATTCACAAGAAGTGTTATGGAAGCACTTGGTGAGGAGCATAAAGATCTGGATGATTTTGGCCTTGTAGACGCATTAAGTGCGCTTTCCGGAGTACCTGTTCCACGTGCAGTTGAAGAAATCCGTACTGCCCCGGTTCTTCATGACAGGGTGGTAGATGCAGTGGATATGCCGGCAGCAGTAAAGGATATCCTTAAGATCAAATAATAATTGATAATAAAATCAGTAAGAAAATGTATTTTCTGTTGAAAAAGCACAAATACTGGTTTATAATAAAAACAACGAAAACCGAATCCTGGAATGTTCGATCCCCCTTTTCTTTTTGAACCTACATTGACATTTTGGGAATCCAAAATCGCAGGTTGGATGTCAGACCTCACGTCGTGGTAGGCAGAAGACACTGTTGAGGATACCCACCTAGCATCTGCTAGGCGTCAAAAATAAGGGAACGGCATCCCGGGATTAATCGGTTAAAGACATAGAGCCGGTTAGTGGCTCTTTTTTCATATATGGGAGGAATTACAGCATGAGTGTTTCTGAAAGGAAATTTGGGACACTTCCTACAGGGGAAGAAGTAAAAATCTATCATCTTGAGAATAAAAAAGGTGCCTATGCTGAAGTGCTTCAGTATGGTGCGATCCTGGTGAAGATATGTGTTCCGGATAAGAAGGGAGATCTGAAGGATGTGGTCCTTGGATATGACGATATCCGGGGATATGAGATTAATGGATGCTTTTTCGGTGCGATCATTGGAAGAAGTGGAAACCGTATCGAGAATTCCAGATTTTTTATTGATGATAAAGAAGTGGTTCTTGCAGAGAATGAGAATCATAACAATCTTCACAGCGGTCCGGATGGCTTTGAGAAAAAGCTGTGGGAGGTAAAAGAAATTTCCCAGGAGAAGAACAGCGTGGATTTCTTCCGCATCAGTCCGGATGGAGAGAACGGATTTCCGGGAGAATTTTCCATTGTTGTGAAATATGAATTCACAGAGGAAAACGAACTGAAGATTTTTTACAGAGGACGCTCTGATGCAGCTACCGTTGCCAATATGACCAACCATTCTTATTTTAATCTGAACGGAGAAGGCAGCGGAGATGTGCTTGATCAGGAAGTATGTATTCATGCGAAGTATTTTACTCCGGTAAAAGACAGCCAGTCCATTCCTACCGGTGAATATGCACCGGTGGCGGGAACACCGATGGATTTCAATGTTTCCAAACCGATCGGCAGAGACATTGAGGCGGACTTTGAACAGCTGAAGTTTACAGGCGGTTATGACCATAACTATGTAACCGATAATTATGCAAAGGGCAATGTCCGTTCGATCGCTACTGCATACTGCAGGGAATCCGGTATCGGTATGGAGGTTTCCTCCGACTGTCCGTGTGTGCAGTTCTATGCAGGCAATTTTGTTAAGGATGAGAAGGGAAAGAACGGTCATGTTTATCATGAACGCTATGGATTCTGCCTGGAGACACAGGTGGAGCCAAATGCAGTCAATGTAGAGGATTTCCATTCTCCGATCCTGCTTCCCGGTGAAGAGTACAGCTCTGAAACGGTTTACCGTTTCTTTGTGAAATAACAGATAAACAGAATTAAAAGAGGTGCGAGAAGGCAATGCAGATACGTGTGGCAGAAGAGAGAGATGCAGCAACACTTTTAGAGATTTATTCCTACTACGTAGAAAAAACTGCGATCACATTTGAATATGAAACACCTTCCATAGAAGAGTTTACGCATCGGATCCATGATATAAAGGCGAAATATCCGTATATTGTGGCAGAAGAGAAGGGAGAGATCCTGGGATATGCCTATGGTTCGGCGTTTCACCCGAGGGCTGCTTATGGCTGGTGTGCGGAAATGTCCATTTATGTGAGGCATGACCGGCGGGGCAGCGGTGCAGGAGGCAGACTCTATCGAGCCTTGGAGAGTCTTCTTGCAGAGATGGGAATTCTGAACCTGAACGCCTGCATTGCAGTTGCACCAAAAGATGATGAATACCTGACCAGTGCCAGTGTGGATTTTCATAAGCATTTCGGCTATAAGCGTGTGGGAGAGTTCCACAGATGCGGCTATAAGTTTAACCGCTGGTATAATATGGTATGGATGGAAAAGATGATAGGCGAACATAAGAGCCTGCAGCCGGAAGTAAAGCTTTTTCCGGAAATCCAGGATAAGATCGGATTTGAACGTTTTTCCTGGTGAAAAAAAACCTGAGGGAGGTCAGCATGGACGAGGAAAAGAAAAATATAATCCAGCTCATGCTGGGATTTGTGCGCAGGGCAAACGGAGATCATGTCAGTGCATATGCGGCCCAGGCAGCGTATTTTCTGATCATGTCTTTTATCCCGTTTATACTGTTTCTTACAACGCTGATCCGTTATACACCGTTAAGCTATAATGTTGTCAGGGATGCCATCATCGGGTTTGTGCCCGGAAATCTGCAGACCTTTGTGCTGAGCATTGTGGTAGAAGTATACAAAAGAAGTACAGCCATCGTGCCGTTGTCTGCGCTGATGGCACTCTGGGCGTCCGGAAAGGGAATGCAGGCGATCACCAATGGCTTAAATACCATTTATCATGTAAAGGAAACCCGAAACTGGCTGATGACCCGAATCTATTCGGTTTTTTATATGCTGTTGTTTGTGCTGGCGATCATTGTCACTCTTCTGGTCCTGGTTCTTGGTAATCGAATCCAAGTAGCTGCACAGAGAACCATTCCGATTCTCGGGAGGCTGCTGGCCAAGGTTATAGGGGCCAGGACATTGCTTGTATTTGCCGTGCTGTTTGCAGTGTTTCTGGTCCTTTATAAAGTGCTTCCAAACCGAAAGGCAACCTTTAAAAGCCAGCTTCCGGGTGCATTTATGATCGCAGTGGCATGGATGATATTTTCCTATGGATTTTCCCTGTATTTTGAATTTTTTCCGAGTTTTGGAAATATGTACGGAAGTCTGACTGCGCTGATCATGGTAATGCTGTGGCTGTATGTGTGTATGAACCTGCTTCTTTACGGGGCGGAGATCAATGCCTACTTCGAAAATGAATTCCGAAAGGCCCAGAGATCTGTAAAAACACTTCTTTCCAAGAAAGAAAATGAAAAAAACAGTTCCAAAGAATCCTGACTTTGCGCTTGACAGAAGGCAGACCTTGTGGCATAGTATTAAAAGACAGAAAAGCTGTGAAGGTGTTTATAGAGGATCATTTTCTCACAGAGAAGGGAAGTCACCGGCTGTAAGCTTCCCCGGGTTCAGATGGTTCTTGAATTTCCCACCGGAGCTGCCTCTCTGAAGTAACAGTAGGAGATGACGTAAGCTGCGCGTTAAGCAGACAAGAGGTGCCCGTGATCTTTTCATGGGAAACTGGGTGGTACCGCGGATATTCCGTCCCTTTTATAAGGGACGGTTTTTTTATTGCCCATATCTGGATCTTCGGGGTGGGCGGCGGATCATTTGATCATTTTAATTAAAGGAGAAATAGACCATGGATATGAAAGAAAGACTTCAGGAACTGGCTGAAAATGCCAGAAAACGGATCGAGGAATCCGAGGGCCTGGATAAGCTGAATGATGTGCGTGTTGCATATCTTGGAAAAAAAGGTGAGCTTACTGCAATCTTAAAAGGTATGAAGGATGTTGCTCCGGAAGAACGTCCGAAGGTTGGACAGCTTGTCAATGAGACAAGAGCTAAGATCGAAGAACTTCTGGAAGCCTCCAAAAAGGATTTCGAGGAGAAGGTCCGTGAGGAAAAAATGAAAGCAGAAGTGATCGATGTAACACTTCCTGCAAAGAAAGCGAAGATCGGTCATCGCCATCCGAATACTATTGCTCTGGAAGAGGTTGAGCGTATTTTCATCGGAATGGGCTATGAGGTTGTGGAAGGTCCGGAGGTTGAGTATGCGGACTACAACTTTACAAAGCTGAATATTCCGGAGGATCATCCGGCAAGAGATGAGCAGGATACATTCTTTATCAATGATTCCATTCTGCTCCGTTCCCAGACATCACCGGTGCAGGCACGTGAGATGGAAAAAGGTAAGCTTCCGATCCGTATGATCGCACCTGGCCGTGTATTCCGTTCTGACGAGGTAGATGCAACACATTCACCTTCCTTCCATCAGATCGAGGGCCTTGTTATTGATAAGAATGTTACGTTTGCAGATCTTAAGGGAACCCTTCAGGAGTTTGCAAAAGAGCTGTTCGGACCGGAGACAAAGACCAAATTCCGTCCGCATCATTTCCCGTTCACAGAGCCGAGCGCTGAGGTTGATGTTTCCTGTTTCAAATGCGGCGGAAAAGGCTGCCGTTTCTGTAAAGGTTCCGGCTGGATCGAAATCCTTGGCTGTGGTATGGTTCATCCGAATGTTCTCCGTATGTGTGGGATCGATCCGGATGAGTATACAGGATTTGCCTTTGGTGTAGGTCTGGAGCGTATCGCACTTCTGAAATATGAGATCGATGATATGCGTCTTCTCTATGAGAACGACAGCAGATTCCTGAAACAGTTCTAAAACAGTGAACACGGATCATGAGTATCCGTCTGACAGTAAATATAGAAAAAAGAAGGGACAACCAAAATGAATACTTCATTATCTTGGATTAAAACATATGTGCCGGATCTGGATGTAACGGCACAGGAATATACAGATGCCATGACCTTAACAGGCACAAAGGTAGAGGGCTTTACAGAGCTGGATGCAGATCTCGATAAGATCGTGATCGGCCAGATCGATAAGATCGAGAAGCATCCGGATGCAGATAAGCTGATTATCTGCCAGGTAAATATCGGAACTGAGAGTGTGCAGATCGTAACAGGCGCTCCAAATGTAAAAGAAGGAGATAAGGTTCCGGTTGTTCTTGATGGCGGACGTGTTGCAGGCGGCCATGATGGAAAAATGACTCCCGGAGGGATCAAGATCAAAAAAGGCAAACTCCGTGGCGTTGAGTCCTTTGGTATGATGTGCTCTATCGAGGAACTTGGAAGCACCAGAGAAATGTATCCGGAAGCACCGGAATACGGAATCTATATTTTTCCTGAGGACGCAGTTGTGGGTGAGAGCGCTGTTAAGGCACTTGGCCTTGACGATGTGGTATTTGAGTATGAGATCACTTCCAACCGTGTAGACTGCTACGGTGTTCTTGGAATCGCAAGAGAGGCAGCAGCAACCTTCCAGAAGAAATTCTGCCCGCCGATTGTAGAGGTTAAGGAAAATGATGAGAAAGCTTCCGATTATGTAAAGGTTACTGTAGAGGATCCGGAGCTTTGCCCGCGTTACTGTGCAAGAGTTGTAAAAAATGTCAAGATCGGTCCGTCCCCGAAGTGGATGCAGAGATGTCTGGCTTCCAATGGAATCCGCCCGATCAACAACCTGGTTGATATCACAAACTATGTAATGGAAGAGTTTGGACAGCCAATGCATGCATATGATCTGGATACCATCGCAAATCAGGAGATCGTTGTACGCCGTGCAGGAAAAGATGAGAAATTCGTCACACTGGATGGCCAGGAGCGTATCATGGATGAGAACGTTCTGATGATCTGTGACGGTGAGAAGGCTGTCGGCATCGCAGGTATCATGGGTGGAGAGAATTCCATGATCACAGACGATGTAAAAACGGTTCTTTTTGAGGCGGCGTGCTTCGATGGAACCAGCATCCGTCTTTCTTCCAAGAGAATCGGACTTCGTACAGATGCATCCGGTAAATTTGAGAAGGGTCTTGACCCGAACAATGCACAGGCTGCAATTGACCGTGCATGCCAGCTGATGGAAGAGCTTGGTGCAGGTGAGGTTGTAGGCGGAATGGTTGATGTCTGCAGCGAGACAAGAGAGCCATCCAGAGTAAAATTTGAGCCTGAGAAGATCAACAAGCTTCTTGGAACCAGCCTTACAAAAGAAGAGATGATCGATTATCTTGGACGTGTAGAACTGGCTTATGATGAAAAAACAGACGAGATCGTTGCACCGACATTCCGTCAGGATATCCACTGTAATGCAGATGTTGCAGAGGAGGTTGCAAGATTCTATGGCTATGATAAGATCCCGATGACACTTCCTACAGGAGAGGCTACTACAGGTAAGCTGCCATTTAAGCTTCGTATCCAGGAGGTTGCAAGAGATATCGCAGAATACTGCGGATTCTCAGAGGGAATGTCCTATTCTTTCGAAAGCCCGAAGGTATTTGACAAGCTTTGTATTCCTGAGGACAGTGATCTTCGTAAAGTCATCACCATCAGCAATCCTCTTGGAGAGGACTACAGTATCATGCGTACAAGCACACTGAACGGTATGCTGGCATCCCTTTCCACAAACTATAACAGACGTAATAAAGATGTTCGTCTTTACGAGCTTGGAAATATCTATCTTCCGAAGTCCCTTCCGGTTACAGAGCTTCCGGATGAGCGTACCATGTTTACACTTGGAATGTACGGAAAAGGCGATTTCTTTGATATGAAGGGTGTATGCGAGGAGTTCTTCGAGAAGATCGGAATGAAGAAAAAGGTTACCTACGATCCAAACAGCGGAAAACCATTCCTTCATCCGGGAAGACAGGCTAACATGATCTACGAGGGTAAGGTAGTTGGATACTTAGGTGAGGTTCATCCGGCTGTTGCAGATAATTACTCTATCGGAGAAAAGGCATATATCGCAGTGATCGACATTCTGGATGTTCTGGAATTTGCTGGTTTCAACCACAAATATACAGGAATTGCCAAATATCCGGCTGTAACTCGTGACCTGAGCCTTGTAGTTCCCCATGCAGTTCTCGCAGGGCAGATTGAGGAGATTTTTGATCAGAGAGGCGGAAATATTCTTGAGAGTTATCAGCTGTTCGATATCTACGAGGGCGCACAGATTGAGAAAGGTTTCAAATCCATGGCTTATTCTCTGGTATTCCGTGCCCATGACAAGACTCTTGGTGAAAACGAGATCTCCGCAGCAATGAAAAAGATCATGAATGGTCTTAACGGACTTGGAATCGAGCTGAGAAGCTGATGCTGATCTACATTGTAAGACATGGCCTGACTGAGTGGAATAAATTAAAAAAGCTTCAGGGTGCAGCGGATGTACCTCTTGCGAAGGAAGGGATCCTTCTTGCAGAAAAAACCGGAGAAGCTCTCCGTAATGTGAAGTTTGATATCTGTTTTACAAGTCCGCTCTCAAGGGCAAAACAGACAGCAGAATATGTTCTGGGGAAACGTGATGTTCCGATTATACCGGATAAACGGATCCAGGAGATCGATTTTGGTGTGTTGGAGGGTGATCAAGTAAGAGATGCAGATGGCAATTATATCGATCCGCAGATCGAGACTTTTTTCCGTGCTCCGGTAAATTTTAAACGACCGGAAAAGGGCGAGGATATTTTTGATGTGATCGCCAGGACAAAGGATTTCTGGGATGAAATAACATCAGATCCGACTCTTGCGGATAAAACAATTCTTGTTGCCTCTCATGGATGTGCAGTCCGTGCTCTTCTTCAGAATGTAGATCCTGATCCGGAGAATTTCTGGAGAGGCTCCGTGCCGCCAAACTGCTGTGTTAATCTTGTGGAAGTAAAGAATGGAAAGACAACGCTTCTGGAAGAAGATAGAGTTTATGCATAGAAAATAATGAGAAACGCAGAATAACTGTAATGGCTGTTCTGCGTTTCTTTTTTTGCTTGTTTTTATTGGTGGAATTTCACAGGTTATGATTGACTAATTGAGATAAAATGAGATAAAATATATAAAAGCAATGAATGATTCAGAAAAATAAAAGTTAAACTTTACTAATTATATAAAGATGCAGAATTGTGTTGAAATTATATGAAATCATTTAACCAAGTGCGGATTGCGAATATCCGCCTACGGATAGAGGATAATTACTGATAGCGATGTGATATATGGAATGGGGTGAGTATATGCAGTCATTAAATGAGACAAAAGCAGGGGAAAGCTACACGATCAAGTGGATGACCGGAATGCCGGAGACTATGGAACAGATCAGGCAATATGATGTCAGCGAAGGAAAGACCGTACAGATCATAAGCAGGATACTTGGCGGAGTGATCGTAGGTGTTTGCGGACGCAGGATCCTGATCAGCGATGATGCAGCCTGCCGTATAAAAGTATAAATAAAAGTATAAATAGAAAAAAGACGAAAGGACAATTCTTTTGGCGAAGGAATTGTCCTTTCTGGTTGTTTTAGGGAAGATGTTATGATAGTATGGGAACAAAAGAGTAACTTTTTTCAAAAATAAAGACAGGGGAGGCATATTATGGGAAAAAAGTTTATGAATACAGTGCTGTTTCTGGCAGTAACAGTGGCCGCGGCAACCCTGACTGCTTATGTTGGAAAAGGCTCCGGGAATGTGTTGCTTTATAATTTTGCATTTCTGGGACTTATGCTGATCATATACGCAGTGGGGCTTTTTGCAGGTTTATATCGGATGGATAACCTGTCAAGAGCACTGAAGCATGGCTCTGGTGAGATCACAGAAGTGTTTCAGCTTCCGGGAAGAGCCAGAAAAGAAGAGATTGGGCAGCTGCGAGGGATTTTCGGTGACCGCTATCTCGACAAAAAGATGGATGATTTTGTTGACAGCATCAGCAGAACGGAAGAAGGGATCGCTGAAGTAGAGGATTTTGTGAATATTGAGGATGTAGATGTACATATCCACAAGAGACTCCTTGAGATGGCTCCGGACATTTTTACAAGCCTTGGTATCCTTGGAACATTTATCGGTCTTGTGTGGGGACTTAAGAATTTCCAGCCCACAGATTATGAAGTGATGACAAGCTCGGTATCCGCTCTTGTAGATGGCATCAAAGTTGCGTTTCTGACTTCCATTTATGGAGTTGCACTTTCTGTTGTGTACACATTTGGGATGAAAAGCGGATATTCTGCGATGTCCCAGGCGATGCAGGATTTTCTGGATCGTTTTCACGCACTGGTGCTCCCTACTGCGGAGAATGAGTCCTGGAATCTCCTTGTTTCCAGCCAGAAGACGCAGACAGAAGCCATGAAACAGATGGCGGAACAGTTTTCTGTGCAGATGGCAGATAGCTTTGAGAAAGTGATCACACCTACTTTTCAGAAGATGAATGATTCTCTGGACGTTCTTACCGCATCTGTGACAAAAGGGCAGCAGGATGCGATCCGGGAGATCCTGGATACGTTTTTAAGCGAGATGCATGGTTCCTTTCAGATGCAGTTTGAAGATTTTAATGATGCTCTGGCAGAACTTAAGAAGGTGCAGAAGGAGAATACAGAATATACATCAGAATTGTACAAGACCATGAGCAGTCAGCTGAGTGAAACTTTTACGAGGCAGGAACGTGCCATGAAGGATGCCATTAAGGAAATCGATGAGATGCAGAGCAGTTATATGAAGACTGCAGATCGTATTATCCGGGATAATCAGATGATCCAGCAGCTACAGAAACAGGATTACGAAAAGCTTGCCCGGCATATGCATGAAAATGAAAAAGAATCCGCAGATCTCTGGAAAACCTGCAATGCATCTATGCGCCAGTATGTGGACAGTGCTGCAGAAGGGATGAAAGCAGTTGCGGATTCCAATAGGATCAGCGAGGAGCTTCTTCGTGAAGATAAGAAGATGATCGAAGATTTTGAAGCCAGAGTGAAAGAATTTACCGAGAGCCAGAAGATGGTCAATAGTGTTCTGGATGAGGTACGCAGGCTTCTTTCTGAGATCAAGACGGCAAAAAATAACCGTGATATCCATCTGATCGCCGGACAGCCCTGGGGTTATGGAAGCAATGCCGGTATCCAGGAACTTAAGGATAAGCTGACGGGTCTGGAGGATCTTCTGGAAGGACAGGGCGCAAGACAGGAAGCGCTGCTGGATGAGATCGAGCGCAGTATCCGTGAGGCAACGAAGGCAGCACAGAAAAGCCGTTTTGGTTTATTTAAATAAGAGAGGAATTGTCAATGCGCAAAAAAAGAAAGCCGGAGGAGCATGGGTTTAATGTCTGGCGTTCTTATTCGGATATGATGGCAGGAGTTTTGCTGCTTTTTGTTCTGATCATGTGTGTGACACTTTTTCAGGCACAGAAGAGCTATCAGGACAGTCTGAAGGAACGGGATGAAAAAATCGCTCTTCAGGAAAAATATACAGAAGAGCTTCTGGAAAAACAGAATGCGCTGGATGAGCAGGCAGGGACATTAAAAAGCCAGGATGAGCAGCTCAAGTCCAAGGACAAGCAGATCAAATCTCAGGATGAAGAACTGTCTTCTCTGGCGGAGAAGCTTGCCAGACAGCAGGAAACGCTTGAGGCGCAGCAGAAAAAGCTGGCCTCTCAGAAAAAGAAGCTTTCCAGCCAGCAGGATACATTGAAAGAGCAGCAGTCTGCGCTGGATGAAAAAACAGAGCTTCTGGAAGAGCAACAGGAGAAGATTGACAAGATCATCGGCGTGAAAGCTGAGGTTGTGGAAGCTTTGCAGAAGGAATTTGAAAAAAAGAACCTCAATGTGGATATTGATCCACAGACAGGTGCGCTGACGCTGAATGCCAATGTTATGTTTGATTATGATCAGGCAGAGCTTACCGATTCCGGTAAGATGACATTGTCTATGGTGCTGCCGACATATTGTAAGGTGTTGCTGGATGATTCCTACAAGAAATATCTTGGCGAGATCATTATTGATGGTTATACGGATACAGACGGAGATTACAGTTATAACCTGGAGCTGTCACAGAAGAGGTCTCTGGCGGTAGCGCAGTATCTTTTGGATATTAAGAGTGATTTTCTGAAGGATTCACAGGTTCAGGAACTGAAGGATTGTCTGACAGTGAATGGGCATTCCATGTCAGATCCGGTTCTGGATGCAGATGGAAATGTAGATAAGGATGCGTCCAGACGTGTAGAGGTAAAATTCCGTTTGAAGGATGAAGAGATGATCCAGGAACTGAATAAGATCATGCAGGGAGATTCTGCAGAGTCCGACAGTACTGCTCAGAAAAAAGAAAAGAATCAGAAAGAAAATCAGGATAATAAGCAGTAATAAAATATGGCTGCTTTATATTTTTTAAGGAGGATTGGGTATGAAAAGAAAACTGGCATTGATGCTGACAATGACGCTTCTGGCTGGCAGCCTGGATTCGGGAATGCTGGTCAGTGCAGCTGATTTTTCAGCAGAAGAGAGTGTGGAACAGGCAGTGGAAGAGGAGCTTTTTCCGGCTGTACATCCCTTTCTTCCATCCACATTCTGGATAATGGGGTGGTGGTAGAAGCAGGTGCATTTAAGCAATGTACAAGTCTTACCCGTATCCATATTCCTGCATCAATGGTTACACATGGTTATGTGGGTGAGAGTCCGGCGTATCCGGGAATTTTTGCGGCTGACGACGGTCACCTTTGTGAAAGGGATCGCAAAGATCGCCAAGTACAGAACTCGCCTTCGGCTCAGAAAGCAGGCCCTGCCGCAATAACGCCGTCTCCCGCAGCCCAAGTAGTAATCACCCCTCCTCCGCAGCAGCCCGGCTCAGCGTACCACCATAAATATCGAAGAATACAGGGTGCAGATCGGCACAGCGTACCACTATAAGTACCGAAGAATCCCAGAACCAGATCGCAGATCGGCACAGCGTACCGCCATAAATATCGAAGAATCCAGGAACCAGATCAGCACAACGTTCCACATCCAATACCGAAGCATACAGACAAAAGTCAACAACGTAGCACACACAACAACGCAGAACTCCTTCCGTGCCCAACGGGGTGGGAGCGCGAGGGCAATGCCATTTAGATAGAACATTTTGTAGATGATTCTTTATGTTACATTCTGTAATGTTTTGATATTTGGAGTGCT
>NZ_WQQD01000027.1:0-37714 GCF_018785605.1 Blautia sp. MCC270 | reverse complement strand
TTCGGACCGGTCAGAAAGAGGCCAGCAGAAAGCTGTGGGAAGATTATAAAGAGAAAGAAAAAGCGGAATTACTGGATGACAGTGAAAGCAGAAATCTGCAGCTTTGGGAGGAGATCAATGAGAAAAAGAAGAGAAAGTGATCAGAAAAAACCAAAAGAAATGAAAATTCCCAGTAGGAAAACCTGTTTTATTGGTTTTTTTCTGCTGGTCTTATGCATCTGGATGCTCCCTTCCATTGCTGTCTATGGATTTGATGTGTTAGGGATGGATAGTTTTGATACCGGCGGATTTGATATGAATGTGGGAGAAGGAACCGGACAGCTGCCGGAAGACTGGGAAGAAAGCTATGCAGGAGAAGGAAGTGATGATAGTAATTGGAACAGAGAAGAAGGAAATACTGAGGAGTATTCCGCTGCCTGGGCAGAATCAGAGAATGATCAGGGGGAGTCTGCACAATGGAATTTAGATTTTCAGACAGATGAGGTACGCTCTCAGGAAGAAAGCTTTATGGAAAATGGAAATACTGCGGCAGAAGTAGAGATAGCTGATACACCTGCGGAAAAACTGACGGAAACGCCGATACCAACAAAACTGCCAATACTGACTGAACAACCAATCCCCACACAGACAGTGATAGCAAGTCCATCTGTAACGTTGACTCAAAAACCAGTTCGAAAGTCAGTGACAGATGCATCAAAGAGGGAGAAGAAGCAAAATCCGGCATTATCTTATTATCGGACAGAACCAGCAGGAACGTCGGATAGGAAAAAAGAAAAAGAGCAAAAACCGGTGATCCGAATGAAAACAGACGGTAACAGGATCCGGATAGAGATCAGTCCGGATATTCCGTTCCAGATCCTTTCATTTCGGATCAATGGAAAAGAATGTGATTTTTACTGGCAGGGAAAAAAGCTTCTGGCGGAATTACCGAAAAAAAGCAGAAATCCCCGGAAAGCAGAACTCATGGGTTTTGTGAAATCCGGGAAGCTGTACTATGAAACCATGGACTTACCAGAAAAACAGTGATACAATAGGCATACTTACTGATTATTTTATACAACAGGAGGAATTTATGTATAAGGCAATCTTTTTTGATCTGGACGGAACATTAACAGAATCCGGAGAGGGAATTACGAAATCTGTACAGTATGCACTGGAGAAGCTTGGAGTTTCAGCACCGGATCTGGAGCCGCTGAAGGTTTTTGTGGGTCCGCCGCTTCTGGAACAGTTTATGAAATATGCGGGATTTGATAAAGAGACAGCGCAGAAGGGAATCGAATATTACAGAGAACGGTATTCAGAAAAAGGAATGTATGAGAACACCGTTTATCCGGGTGTGGAAAATGCCCTGGCAGAACTGAAACGTCGTGGCTACAGACTGGCTGTGGCGTCTGCGAAACCGACCTTTTACGTAACACAGATCATGGACCATTTTAATCTGAGTCGATATTTTGAGGTGATCGCCGGGACGGACCTCAATGGACCGAAAGTAACCAAATCTCAGGTGATCGAGGAAGCTCTGGAAAGAATGAGCCTTTCTGACCACCGTGACCAGGTGATCATGGTGGGTGACAGAGAACATGACATTCTCGGAGCCAGACGATGCGGGATCCAGTGTGTGGCTGTATCTTACGGATATGGAAGCAGAGAAGAACTGGAAAAGGCACAGCCTCTTCAGATCGTAGCTTCCGCAGATGAACTTCTGAATTTTTTCGTCTGACCCCTCTGCACAGACAGAATATTTTTCAAATAGTGTGGAGGGAGCTTTATCCGGCAGGAATCCATTATCTTATCGGACAGATCCTCGGAAGCGCCGTGCTTCTCTGGCTGGCAGGGCATGTCGGCAACGCACAGGAAAGGTACTATAGTTATACGCTGGTGATCACCGGACTTACCGGAGTGCTGGTTATGTTTCCGGCAGTATATTTTTACCGAAAGGATCGTATAGGAAGGCTGATCGGCGGTTTGACTTCCGTTGAGGAACAAAGGCTATCTATTCCTGAAATGCTGCTTCTTCTTGCTGCTGGAGCCGGATTTGCCCAGTATGCCAATGTGCTGGTGGCGATTCTGCAGAACTGGATCTCATCCAGCTATGGAGAGACGATGACGAAGATCACCTCAGGAAAGAGTTTGTTTATGATGATCTTTTGGATGGGGATCATAGCGCCCGTTGCAGAAGAAATGATCTTTCGCTGGCTGATCTATCTGCGACTTCGGGATCACTTTTCAGTGCTGGTTTCCGCTGTGATCTCTGCGGCGTTTTTCGGAATTTATCACGGAAATGTCCTGCAGGCTGTGTATGCGTTTGTTCTGGGAGGGATTTCTGCGTGGTTTCTGGAGATGGGCGGTAATAAGTGGACCAGTGTGCTGATGCACATCGGAGCCAATACCTGGATACTTATTTTCAGTGAATACGCCCAGACTCTGGTGGAAAAAGCCGGAGCAGGAAGCCTTCTGATGATCTATGGTGTTTTTGCGGCAGCGATGATCGGAGGATATCAGTATTTTGCGCGCCGGGGAGAAAAACGTGGCTACCGGGCTGTCTGATCCAATGTGGATCATGAATATCTGCCTGCTAATGGATCAGGCAGAGTGAAAGATAAATATTTGCTTTACAGAGAATCTGTAGTGGGATCATAGTATAAGGATGCCATTACAGATTTTTTTTATAAAAATATGCCGGAATCTTTTGCTGCCGGTAAATTTATATAGATTTTATATTTATTTAAGAGACCATTTCTTGCGTACCTTTGTATCACGTGCTATCATAAGTGTATTAAAAGAATTAATACACTTAATACACAGATTACAGAGAAAGGAGCGTCGTATGTTATTCTTGGACTATCAGGACAGACGTCCCATTTACGAGCAGATCGTAGAGAAATTCCGGATGCTGATCCTGTCAGGAGCTGTGGAGCCATCTTCCAAGATGCCATCTGTGCGGCAGCTGGCCGTGGAATTATCCATCAATCCCAATACCATCCAGCGGGCATATATGGAACTGGAGCAGCAGGGTCTGATCTGTCCGGTGAAGGGAAAAGGCAGTTTTGTCACAGACAGTAGCAGGATCAGGCAGATCGGTGTGGAAGAAACTTTAAGTGAGCTGAAAAAGATCACAGAAAAGGGAATGGCTCTGGGAGTAGGGGAGGAAGAAATGATCGGTGTGATCCGCTTATGCTATAAGGAGGGAAACAATGATTGAGATAAAAAACTGCAGCAAAGCTTTTGGTAAGATACAGGCAGTAAATAAGGTCACCATGGATATCGGGGAACGGGAGGTTTTTGGACTGATCGGCTCCAACGGTGCGGGAAAAAGTACTCTGCTCCGTATCATGGCCGGGATCATCCGTCAGGACAGAGGAGAGGTGCTGATGGATGAAGAACCGGTTTTTGAAAATGAAAGGATCAAAGAGCATTTTTTCTACATCCCGGACGATGCATATATTCCGGCAAATTACAATGCTCTGGACATGGCAGAATTTTACCGTTGTATTTATCCGGGATTTCAGCAGACGCGTTTTGAGACAATGATGAAGCAGTTTCATCTGGATGGAAAACGAAAAATCAGCACTTTTTCCAAGGGAATGAAGAAACAGCTTCTGGTGATCCTGGGAATCAGTACAGGAACGAAATATCTGTTTTGTGATGAAACCTTTGATGGCCTGGACCCGGTAATGCGCCAGGCAGTAAAAAGTATTTTTGCATCGGAGATCATGAGTCGTGAATTTACGCCGGTGATCGCTTCCCACAATCTTCGGGAGCTGGAAGATATCTGCGATCACATCGGGCTTCTTCATCAGGGAGGAATTCTCCTTTCCAGAGATCTGGAGGATATGAAATTCCACATCCATAAGATCCAGTGTGTACTTACTGACAAAAAGAAAGAAGAAGAATTAAAGAAAGAGCTGGATGTTTTGAAAACAGAGCATCAGGGCTCCCTGTTGCTTATTACTGCAAGGGGAACAAGAAGAGAGATCATGGAGAAGATACAGGCAAAAAATCCTCTTTTCTGCGAAGTGCTCCCACTGACTCTGGAAGAAATATTTATCAGCGAAACGGAGGTGGCAGGCTATGAAGTCAAAAATTTATTCCAGTGAGTATATGAAATCCTCTTCTAAAGGACAAAGATGGATCCCGGCATTTGCCATGATCGCATTTCTCCTTGCATTTCCGGTAGCGGAACTTATTCTGATGGGAAAATGGAATGAGCGCAGTTATACTCAGAGTCAGCTTTCCTATCTGTATTCCAGCCTGTGGAACAGTGACTTTCTCACAATGGGAGCAGCTGTGGCTGCGGTAACCGCATTTTTTGCAGCAGTAAGCGGCTTCTGGTATCTGTATTCCCCGAGAAAAGTGGATTTCTATCACAGCCTTCCGGTAAAGCGAAGTGCACTGTTTCTGCACAGAGTATTGTTGGCTGTTCTTTATTATCTGGTGCCATATGTGATCATGGAATTTGCTGCGGTATGCATCGGGGCAGCCAGAGGATATTACAGCCTTTCCATTATGAAAAAGGCACTGATCCTGCTGGTGCTCCATCTCCTGATGTATCTTCTGGTGTATTTTTCCACAGTGCTGGTGATCGCCTGCACCGGTACCATGTTGATGGGAGCACTTGCATGGGCAGGGCTGTTTACCTACAGTATCGTTCTGGCAGTGATGCTGCAGTTAAGCGGACATTTATTTTTTGATACCTGGTACGAGGGCAGTTACGGAATTCTGGCAGCAGTGCGGAATCTGGGATCTCCTCTTATGGTGATCGTAAGCTTTATAGATAGATACAGCAGCGGAAGCTTTGGAAAGCAGTTGCTGATACTGATCCTCACGCTGTTTATCATGGCAGCACTTTCCTGGATGGCATTTTGCAGACGAAGGTCAGAGAATACCGGAAAAGCTCTGGTATATACCTGGATGGAGCCGGTCTTAAGTGCCCTGATCACAATACCATCCGGACTGGGGATCGGTCTGATCTTTTATATGATTCCGGAAGATTCATCCAAAACAGCATGGTGGATCTTCGGAATGATACTGGGAACGATCCTGGTCCATGGAATTCTGGAAGTGATCTATGAAATGGATTTTCGCAGATTTTTCCGCAGAAAAGTGCAGCTTATGATCCTTGGAGGTGTTGTGGCAATCTGTGCGCTGACCATGAAAATGGATCTTCTGGGATATGACAGTTATTTTCCGGCTTATGACAATCTTCAGGGAGTTGTGATAAATGTAAGCAATCTTTCATATACAGAGCAGCTTTGCAATGTGGAAAAAAAAGAAAACGGAATCTATAAGATCCGGTATACTGCCACCTCAGACAATAGTTCCGGTCTGCTGGATCAGCCGGTGATGAAAAGTAAAGCATTATATAACAGTCTGAAGGATATCAGGCTTCAGAATGAAAAAGGAAAAAAATCAGGAAGGCGCATGTATGTGCGCTACATAAATAAACAGGGATTCAGTGTATGCAGAGGCTATATTGTATCCTCTGCACAGGCACAGAATCTTATGGAAGCCCTGTATGATGAGCAGACATGGAAAGAAGACAGATATTCATTTTTTCAGCTGGACAAACAGTATCTGAAAGAGGTCACCGGTATTTTCTGTGACGGAGATATTCAAACCTTATTTGAGAAAAATGCAGAGAAGCGTCAGGCGCTGGCAGAGGCGCTGAGAAAGGACATTCTGGAAAATGGCGGTCAGACAGTAAAAGACCAGCCATGTGCAATGCTGATGTTCGATTATACGGGAATTCCGTCAGAAGGCTACATGGATGAATGGGGAATGAATGTACCGGCTGTGCAGGAAGGAGAGAATGTGTCCACATCCGTTCTGGTGTATCCGTCATATAAGAGAACACTTGCAATTTTGGAAGAAACAGGATATCCTCTTTCTATGGATGAGCTGTCTGTTGAGTATATTGATGTTTATTACTTCAGCTCCGAAGCTGCCGGCGAAGATGATGAAGCTTTTTCCGACACTGAGCCCATTTCGGATCTTGAAGAAACAGATAACGGTTATAAAGTCCGTTACGATAAAAAGGAACAGCTGGAAGCCCTGAAAAAATGTATCCGTCCATCACAGCTGGTAAACGGATGGACTATCTGGAATGCAGATGCCACAATGGAAGTGGTTCTGGAAGGACAAGAGAGCACCGGCGGGGATTCCGGACTTTATATGACATTTGCCGGTGAGATCCCGGATTTTATCAGAGCAGATGCAAAGGCAGCCCATGTAACAGAATGGGAGGTAAATGATTAATGGAAAAACCAGTCCGGTTAGATAAATTTCTGGCAGATGCCGGCGCAGGTACAAGAGGCGAGGTAAAAAAATACATACAGAAGGGTCAGGTGCAGGTTAACGGGAAATCTGTGAAGAAACCGGAGCTGAAAGTAACAGAAGAAGATCAGGTGGTTATGAACGGGCAGGAGATCCATGCTGCACCGGAATATGTATACTATCTTTTTAACAAGCCGGCAGGCTGTGTCAGCGCAACGGAGGACTTCAGAGATAAAACGGTTCTTGACTACATTGAAGAGAAAGACAGAAGAAAGGGTCTTTTTCCGGTGGGACGCTTGGATAAAGATACAGAAGGCTTTCTTCTGATCACAGATGACGGTCCTCTGGCACACGAGCTTCTTTCTCCGAAAAAGCATGTGGATAAGACCTACTATGCAAAAGTATCCGGGAAAGTGACAGAAGAAGATGTCGTGAAGCTGGCAGAAGGCGTGGATATCGGGGAAAAAGATCTCACACGACCGGCAAGGCTGGAGATCCTTTCTACCTGGGAGTCCGGTACAGAATCGGCAGAAGCCGGTAAGAACTGGGAATCTGAGATCCGACTTACCATCCACGAGGGAAAATTCCATCAGGTAAAACGGATGATGGAGGCACTGGGAAAAAAAGTAACTTATCTGAAAAGACTATCCATGGGGCCGCTGGCGCTTCCTTCAGATCTTCCGACAGGAAAATATCGTTCTCTCACCGAAAAAGAGCTGGAGCTTCTGAAGTCTGCCGGAAACCGCTGAAAAACAGAAAAAAATTGGAAAAATCCCCTTTACATAAGGGGATTTTCTATGCTATAATTCAGAAGTTGCAAAAATAAGCACGCACGGCGATTCTATAAGGATGGTGCCCTACGGTGTGAGGATGGGTCCAGAGAGAAGGCGACCTGTGCGGAAGAATTTAACCAAAAAGGAGAAAAGACATGAGCGTTATTTCAATGAAGCAGCTTTTAGAGGCAGGTGTTCATTTCGGACATCAGACAAGAAGATGGAACCCTAAAATGGCTCCGTACATCTACACAGAGAGAAATGGTATCTATATCATCGATCTTCAGCAGTCTGTAGGAATGGTTGACGATGCTTACAATGCAGTAGCAGATATCGTTGCCAACGGTGGACACATCCTTTTCGTAGGAACTAAGAAACAGGCTCAGGATGCTATCCGTACAGAGGCAGAGCGTTGTGGAGAGTTCTTCGTAAATGAGAGATGGCTTGGTGGTATGCTTACAAACTTCAAGACAATCCAGAGCCGTATCGCAAGACTGAAAGAGATCGAGACAATGGAAGCTGACGGAACATTCGACGTACTTCCTAAGAAAGAAGTTATCGAGCTTCGCAAAGAGCTTGTTAAGCTTCAGAAGAACCTTGGCGGAATCAAAGAGATGAAGAGAATCCCGGATGCTATCTTTATCGTAGATCCTAAGAAAGAGAGAATCTGCGTACAGGAGGCTCATACACTTGGAATCCCGCTTATCGGTATCTGCGATACTAACTGTGATCCGGAAGAGCTTGACTATGTGATCCCGGGAAATGACGATGCTATCCGTGCAGTAAAACTCATCGTTTCCAAGATGGCTGACGCTGTTATTGAGGCTAAGCAGGGAACTGCTGAGGCAGATGGCGAGATCGAGGCTGAGTCTGAGGAGTTTGCAGCTACAGAGGAATAATTCGTATAAACAGAATATTTCAGGAGGAAACGAACAATGGCTATTACAGCAGCACAGGTAAAAGAGTTAAGAGAGATGACCGGCGCCGGAATGATGGATTGTAAGAAAGCTCTTACAGCTACAGAAGGCGATATGGATAAAGCAGTTGAGTTCCTGCGTGAGAAGGGTCTTGCTACAGCACAGAAGAAAGCAAGCCGTATCGCAGCAGAGGGTCTTTGCAAAACTCTGGTAACAGAGGATGGAAAGAAAGCAGTCGTTGTTGAGGTTAATGCTGAGACAGACTTCGTTGCAAAGAACGAGAAGTTCCAGGGCTATGTTGCAGATGTTGCAGCACAGGCACTTAACACAACAGCAGCTGATATCGATGCTTTCCTTGCTGAGGCATGGGCACTTGATACAACCAAGACTGTAAAAGAGGCTCTTGCAGCTCAGATCGCAGTAATCGGCGAGAACATGAACATCCGTAGATTTGCTCAGGTTGAGGAGCAGAACGGATTCATCGCTTCCTACACTCATATGGGTGGAAAGATCGGCGTTCTTGTAGACGTTGAGACAGATGTTGTTAACGATGCTGTTAAAGAGATGGCTAAGAACGTAGCTATGCAGATCGCAGCTCTGAAACCGCAGTACACAAGCGACAAGGAAGTAAGCGCTGACTATATCGAGCATGAGAAAGAGATCCTTATGGCTCAGATTCAGAACGACCCGAAGGAGTCCCAGAAACCGGCTAAGGTTATCGAGGGAATGATCACAGGACGTATCAAGAAAGAACTCAAAGAGATCTGCCTTCTTGACCAGACATACGTAAAAGCAGAGGACGGAAAACAGTCCGTTGCTAAATACGTAGAGCAGGTAGCAAAAGAGAACGGCGCTAAGATCCAGATCAAAGGCTTCGTTCGCTACGAGACAGGCGATGGTCTTGAGAAGAAAGAAGAGAACTTCGCTGAGGAAGTTGCAAAACAGATGAACGCATAATCTTACAGTTCGCATAAGAATTTGAACCGTAATTTTATCATGTAAATCAATGAAAAACCTTGAATTTCCTATGAAAATGGGATGATTCAAGGTTTTTTTGCGTATTGGGGAATAAATTCGAGACTGTGAGAAAAAGTCTGTAAATAAGATTCTTCTATGATATGCAAGGTTGGCAAGCCTGAAAAACAGGCTTCTCACCCTTGTTTTATATATAACAGTGGTAGGGCGGTGGAATTTAAATAAAAAATTTACACTTTACAAATAACAGATAAAGTATTAAAATGAACAAAAAGATATCTTCAGGGCAGGGTGTGATTCCCTACCGGCGGTAGAGCCCGCGAGCCGAAAGGCATGATCCGGTGAGATTCCGGGGCCGACAGTACAGTCTGGATGGAAGAAGATGATAGTACAGTTGATTTTTGTATGAATGAATGTAGTATCAGAGCTCTGAGATGGTGATCCATTTCAGAGCTTTTTGTGTAGGAAATAATCAGACATTCATTTATTGATCATATGTAACAGATCAATTCCACCCTGCAGATATTTCTGCAGGCTTTTTTTGTATTTGGAACATCGTTTTCGAAATAAATATACCACTCACTTGTCTGTGAATCCGATTGCACAGGTCTAAAAGCCTTGGCGTACCAGGCAAAGAACAGGAATAAGAAAGAAGGAATAAAAATGACGGATCAGGAATATATGCTTCGGGCGATTCAGCTGGCCAAAAAAGGAGAAGGCTGGACGAATCCCAATCCGATGGTAGGGGCAGTGATCGTAAAAGACGGAAGGATCATCGGGGAAGGCTATCATAAAAAGTATGGAGAACTTCACGCAGAACGTAATGCTATTGCTTCTCTTACAGAACCAGCAGAAGGTGCGGTGATTTATGTTACGCTGGAGCCTTGCTGTCATCATGGAAAAACACCTCCATGTACGGAAGCGATCATTGAACAGAAGATCAGAAAAGTGGTGATCGGTTCCCGAGATCCGAATCCGAAAGTGGCAGGAAAAGGTGTACAGATGTTAAGGGAAGCCGGTGTAACAGTAGTTGAAGATTTTATGAGAGAAGAATGTGATCAGCTGAATCCGGTGTTTTTCCATTATATTACTACGAAAACCCCATACGTGGTGATGAAGTATGCCATGACACTGGATGGGAAGATCGCAACGAAGACAGGAGCATCAAAATGGATCACCGGAGAAGCGGCAAGAAAAGAAGTACAGCATATGCGGCATCAGTACATGGGGATCATGGCAGGTATTGGAACTGTGCTTGCAGATGATCCGATGTTAAACGTCCGGGTAGAAGGCTGGAAAAGTCCTGTCAGGATTGTGTGCGACAGTAAGCTCAGGATCCCGCCGGACAGTCAGATCGTAAAAAGTGCGGAAAAGTACCGGACGATCGTGGCTTATGCAGATCAGAAAAATACAGAAGAAAAAATAAAAATATTACATACCATGGGAGTTGAGACCATTTACTGTCCGGATGAAAAGGATCAGATAGACCTTAAGAAGCTGATGACAGATCTTGGAAACAGGGGTATTGACAGCATCCTCCTGGAGGGAGGCGGTACGTTAAATGACAGTGCCCTGCGAGCCGGAATTGTAAAGGAAGTACAGGCTTTTGTGGCACCAAAGCTGTTTGGTGGTGTGGCCGGGAAGACACCGGTAGAAGGTATCGGAGTTGAATTCCCGTCTGAAGCAGTAGAACTGAAATATATAGATATCTGCCAGATCGGTGAGGACATCCGGATAAGATGTCAGGTGTGTGAGAAAAAACAGGAGGAATCATGTTTACAGGAATCGTAGAAGAGAAAGGAAAAGTCCGTTATATACAGTTGACAGGAGAATCAGGGATCCTGGCAGTGAAAGCCCGGAAAGTCCTGGAAGGGACAAGGATCGGTGACAGTATTGCTGTGAATGGTGTGTGTCTGACAGTTACGTCGATCCAGCCGGACGGATTTACTGCCGATGTGATGGCAGAGACGATCAGAAGAAGCAGTCTTGGCAGCTGTAAAGCCGGAAGCCAGGTAAACCTGGAACGTGCAATGACTGCAGATGGCAGGTTCGGGGGACACATAGTAAGCGGCCATATTGATGGGACTGGAGTGATACGTTCCATGCTCCGGGAAGAAAATGCCATCTGGGTATCAATTGAGACATCGCCACAGATCTTGCATCTGATCGTGGAAAAAGGATCCGTTTGTATTGATGGGATCAGCCTGACAGTTGCAAGGGTTGATGAAGCTGGTTTTCAGGTGTCGGTCATTCCACATACAGGAGAAGAAACCACCCTTTTGGAAAAGGTGCCGGGGGATCTGGTTAATCTGGAAAATGATGTGATCGGAAAATATGTAGAAAAACTGCTTGGCATCAGAAAAAATGAAGAAGAGAAAAAAGAATCCGGAATTACGATGGAGTTTCTTGAAGAATTCGGGTTTTAGAACAGGAGGATATACACTATGTCACAAAATTATCAGTACAACACAATTGAAGAGGCACTTAGGGATCTTAAGGAAGGAAAAATAATTCTGGTCACAGATGATCCGGACAGAGAAAATGAGGGAGATCTGATATGTGCGGCAGAGTTTGCGACCCGGGAAAATATTAATTTCATGGCGACTTATGCAAAGGGTCTTATCTGTACACCGATGAGTGCAGAAATTGCGGCGAGATTGAATTTTCCGCCGATGGTTGCTGAGAACACGGACAATCACAGTACAGCATTTACCGTGGCAGTGGATCACGCAGATACAACCACCGGTATCTCTGCGGCAGAACGCTCCTATACCATTATGAAGTGTGTGGATGATCAGTCAAAACCGGAGGATTTCAGAAGACCGGGACATGTATTTCCGCTTATTTCCAGAAAAGGCGGGGTTCTGGTACGAAATGGCCATACGGAGGCAACAACAGATCTTATGAGACTTGCCGGACTGAAAGAATGCGGCGTGTGCTGTGAAGTTATGAAAGAAGACGGCACTATGATGCGTACATCACAGCTATGGGAAATGGCAAAAGAGCATAACCTTACATTTATTACGATCCGTGATCTGCAGGATTATATAAGAATACATGAAAAGCATGTAAAGGAGGAAGCAGCTGCAAACCTCCCAACGCAGTACGGTGATTTTAAAATGTATGGCTATATCAATGACATTACAGGAGAGCATCATCTGGCACTGGTAAAAGGTGATCTAGGAGATGGTGAGGATGTGCTTTGCCGTGTACATTCGGAGTGCCTGACAGGAGATGCATTCGGATCGCTCAGATGTGACTGCGGCCTGCAGCTGCAGACAGCGATGCGTCAGGTAGAGGCGGAAGGCAGAGGGATCATTCTGTATATGAGACAGGAAGGCAGAGGGATCGGACTGATCAATAAGATCAAAGCCTATGCGCTTCAGGAACAGGGATATGATACCGTGGAGGCTAATGTGAAGTTAGGGTTTGCACCGGATCTCAGAGAGTACTGGGTTGGGGCACAGATACTGTCAGACCTTGGTGTGAAATCATTAAGATTACTGACCAATAACCCGGATAAAGTCTATGGGCTTGGCGAATTCGGGTTGAAGATCAATGAGAGAGTACCATTGGAGATTCCGGTACAAAAGTATGACCGGAAGTATATGAAGACGAAGCAGGAAAAGATGGGTCATATTTTTAAAGAAATAAATTTATAAAAAACAGCAAATAGCAGGAGGAAGAAAAAATGAGACAGATCAATTTAGTAGAAGGAAAAGTAGTAGCACCGGAGGGAATGAAAGTTGGTATCGTGGCAGCGAGATTCAATGAGATCATTGTGAATAAATTATTGGGAGGGGCAGTCGACGGACTGGTAAGACATGGAGTAGAAGAAGAGAATATTACTGCAGCATGGGTGCCGGGAGCGTTTGAGATCCCGCTTACAGCACAGAAAATGGCACAGTCCGGAAAATATGATGCAGTTATCTGCGTGGGAGCTGTCATCCGTGGAGATACTTCACATTATGATCTGGTGTGCAATGAATCTGCCAAGGGGATCGCACAGGTTGAACTTGCAACAGGGATTCCGGTCTTATTCGGAGTGATCACGACTGAGAATATCGAGCAGGCTATTGCGCGTGCAGGAAGCAAAGCGGGAAATAAAGGCTATGACTGTGCGTTATCTGCGATCGAGATGGTCAATCTGATGAAGCAGCTCTAATAGATAGGGAAATAAATGATGACAAAAACGATCATATTCGATTATGATGGAACGATCCATCATACCATTGGAATCTATGAACCGGCATTTCGTGAAACCTATCAGTGGCTGACAGAACAGAAGGCTGCAGAAGAACGGGAGATAGGCTCGGCGGAAATTGCCGGCTGGCTGGGATTTAACAGTAAGGAGATGTGGAATACATTTTTGCCGGAGCTGGATCAGAGCTATAAAGAGCAGGCGAGCAGGATGGTAGGAGAACTGATGGTCAGACAGATCAGGAAGCATAAGGCAGTGTGGTATCCGGGAGCAGAGGAGATGCTTACAGCCTTGAAGAACCGGGGATATCATCTTGTGATCTTAAGTAACTGTAAAGCTTCCTATCGTGAGGCGCACTGGAAGGAATTTGGGATGGAACGATGGTTCGATCATTTTTATGACTGCGAATCGTATGGATTCCGTCCAAAGACAGAAATTGTGCAGGAAATCATCCGGGAATATACAGGCCCTTATCTGGTGGTCGGAGACAGGAGGCAGGATCTGGAATGTGCCAGAGCCTGCAAAAGCCCATTTATAGG
The DNA here is from genome assembly GCF_018785605.1 of Blautia sp. MCC270. Lineage (NCBI taxonomy): Bacteria > Bacillati > Bacillota > Clostridia > Lachnospirales > Lachnospiraceae > Blautia > Blautia sp. MCC270. Next base: position 24,036 of record NZ_WQQD01000027.1, on the reverse strand, counting down.
ATGCCTGTATGGATATGGTGAGAGCGGGGAGCTGAACGGAGCAGATCGTCTTGCAGAACATATAGAGGATATACCACAGTTGGTGATATGAGGATGAGTTCAGCTTTATCCGAAAGTAGAAGCTGTACACTGACAGAAGGCATAGGACTGACGGGAACGGCATAAATATTATAAAAATCCGAAGGGTCCTGAAATATGATTTCCCTCAGTCTATGTATGATCGTAAAAAATGAAGAAGCAGTTCTTGAGAGGATCTTGAAGTCGGTTTCTCAGGTGATGGATGCGATCCTGATCGCAGATACCGGTTCTTCAGACAGAACAAAAGAGATCGCGGAGCAGTATACGTCGCAGGTGTTTGATTTTCCCTGGTGTGATGATTTTTCTGCTCCGCGTAATTTTCTTCTGGAAAAAGTTCGCACCGATTACTGGATGTGGCTGGATGCGGATGATGTCCTAGATGAAGAAAATCTGGAAAAACTGAAGAGTCTTAAAGAAACTCTGGATCCCGGAACAGATGTTGTGATGATGGAATATGCGGCAGGGTTTGACCAGAGCGGGAGAACAACATTTTCTTATTTTCGGGAGCGGATAATGAAAACATCCAGAAATTTCAGATGGAATGGGGCAGTTCATGAAACTGTGATTCCGGAGGGAAATATCATTTATTCAGATGTGGTGATCCGGCACCGGAAATGTGGAAAAGGTGATCCGGACCGTAATCTTCGCATTTATGAAAAAATGCTGGCAGGAGGAGAAACGCTGGAACCCAGACATCAGCTTTATTATGGGAGAGAACTGTATTATCATCAGCGTTATCCGGAGACAGAGGCTGTGTTGGTGGAGTTCCTGAAAAATCCATCCGGATGGCTGGAAAATAAGATCGATGCCTGTTTTGTACTTGGACAGTGCTACCGGAAAATGGGAGAAAAAAAGTACGCACTGGAAGCTTTTCTGTACAGTCTGACTATGGATGTGCCGAGGGCGGAAATCTGTTGTGAGGTCGGAAAGATTTTTCTGGAAAGAGAGCTTCCCAGACAGGCTGGCTATTGGTATGGGCAGGCGCTTACTGTGCCGTCAGATAAGAAAAAATGTGGATTTTTTATGGCTGAGTGTCATGGATTTGTGCCATATATGCAGCTTTGCGTTTGTTATGATAAGATGGGATGTCCGGAGCAGGCATTCTTTTTTCATAAGAAAGCGAAGGGACTGAAGCCGGAAGATCCGGGAGTATTGTATGACCAGAAATATTTCTGGGAAAAATATGGTCTGGTATAAAAGAAAAGATATCTTTATTATATTTTTCCTGGCAGGGTACAAGCTTGCGGGGATCCTATGCACAGGTAAAAGCTGTTGTCATATACTGTAGGGAAAGTTATTTTCCTATGAGGTGATCGAAGAATGCTGTTCAGGCATCGAAAACGTAAGGAAATGGAAATGCAGCAGGACAGTCATGAGGATTTGTCCTGTATGTCCTGTTATGGAAATCATAGTTCCTGTGGATGTGACAGATGTGGAACAAGAGGCTGCCCAGGCCCTGTGGGACCTACAGGACCAACCGGTCCCAGAGGCTGTCCGGGAGTTCCGGGTCCTATGGGTCCTCAGGGACCGCAGGGGGAACCGGGAATACAGGGATATACGGGAGCCACTGGTCCGGCTGGAGCAACGGGTCCAGCCGGAGTCATCGGTCCGACGGGAGCAACAGGAGCCACCGGTCCTGCAGGAGTAACAGGTCCGACGGGAGCAACGGGAGCCACCGGTCCAGCGGGAGCAATGGGAGCGACGGGAGCAACAGGAGCCACTGGTCCAGCGGGAACGACGGGGGTAACAGGTCCGGCTGGTGCGATCGGAGCCACCGGTCCAGCAGGTCCAACAGGAGCAACAGGAGCCACTGGCCCTGCAGGAGCAGCCGGAGCCACCGGTCCTGCCGGAACAGTAACCCCGGCAGCTGCTGTTGGAAATGCAACAACGGTAGATGATATTGTGGAGGATTTTAATGCACTTCTTGCAAACCTTCGTGATGCAGGACTCCTGGAAAGATAGTGAAATGATAAACACACGTTACTGTGCGGCTGCGTATTTTATGCAGCCGCTGCATATTCTCCATAAAAATATTTCATTGTAGATTTCCGACGAAAGGTGCTATAATATTCTTATGTAAGTATGAACATGGGGGATGAAATCGTGAAAAAAAACAAGTATGAGATCGATATGTGTAATGGGTCGATCATGGACAAGCTGATTTCGTTTTCACTGCCGCTGATGCTGTCTGGTATCCTGCAGCTGATGTTCAATGCAGTGGATATCGTGGTAGTGGGACGTTTCAGCGGAAGTGAGGCACTGGCGGCAGTAGGCTCCACTACCGCACTGATCAATGTGTTTACCAACCTTTTTATCGGAATCTCTCTTGGTGCCAATGTGCTGGCAGCCAGATTTTATGCTTCCGGTAAGGATGAAGAAATGTCAGAAACAGTACATACATCGATCCTGCTGGCTCTGATCAGCGGAATCATCATGGCATTTCTGGGAGTGATCTTTGCCAGAATCTGCCTGGAGCTGATGGATACGCCGGAGGATGTGATCGATCTTTCCGCTCTTTATATGCGTATCTATTTTCTGGGAATGCCGTTTTTTATGCTGTATAACTATGGCGCAGCAATTCTGCGTGCAGTGGGAGATACCAAGCGGCCGTTGGTCTTTTTGATCATTTCCGGTTGTGCCAATGCGCTTCTGAACCTGTTTTTTGTGATTATTTGTCATTTAAGTGTGGCAGGTGTCGGAATCGGAACCGTGATTTCTCAGCTGATCTCCTGTATCCTTGTTCTCCGATGCCTGTATCAGACAGAGGGAAGCTATCAGCTGCGTTTTTCGAGTCTGTCCATAAATATGGAATATCTGAAACAGATCTTTCAGGTAGGGCTTCCAGCAGGAATCCAGAGTACGGTGATCAATTTTTCCAATGTGCTGCTCCAGTCCTCTGTAAATTCTTTTGGCTCCATTGCAATGGCAGGATATACGGCAGCAAACAATATCTTCGGATTTCTGTATGTGTCTGTAAATTCAGTTACCCAGGCCTGCATGAGCTTTACCAGTCAGAATTATGGTGTGCGAAAACCGAAACGTATGGACCGGGTGCTTGTTGACTGTATGATCCTGTCCTTTGTCGTATCCTTTGCCATGGGCTGTGGTGCATACTTTTTCGGTCCGCAGCTTCTGAAGATCTATACGGAAGACCCTAAGGTTATCCAATGCGGAATGGAGATTCTTGTCTATACCACAGTTACCTATTTCCTTTGCGGACAGATGGATCTGTTTCCGGGAGCACTGCGCGGAATGGGACGCTCCGGTGTCCCCATGATCCTGTCGATCATCGGAACCGTCGGACTCCGGATCGTGTGGATATTCGGAATTTTCCCGGCACACAGATCATTGAAGGTACTGTTTATTTCCTACCCGGCATCCTGGATCCTTACGATCATCATGCAGGTGACCTGTTTCTGGTTTGTAAGGCGGAAAGTTCACAGGCAGCTTCTGGGAGAGACTGCAGAATAAAAACGAATACACAGAATATCAGAAAAAGCGGATAGAATTCCGCTTTTCTGTGTTTACGGGGAAAATAAAACAGGTCAACTCATGTCCATTTTGCAAACAGGAGACATTGGAGCTGGAAAATAAAGAATATGGAGGAAACATGGAATTATTAAAACCTGATTATTACGACGAATTTACCTGTATTGCAGACAAATGCACCATCAGCTGCTGCAGGGAATGGAAGATCAACATAGATGATGAAACCTACAGAAACTGGAAAACCATCCAGCCGCCGTCAGAGGTGCCCGGACACAGAAGCTGCCTGCAGGCCTATACCATGAAAAAGGACGGCAGCCGGATCATGAAGATGACGGAAGAGCACGATTGTCCTTTTCTTGCAAAGAACAGACTGTGCTATCTGGTAAGTGCTTATGGGGATTCGATGCTTTCAGAGACCTGCCAGATTTTTCCAAGGGAGATCCATGAATTTCAGGATCATAAGGAAGCGACCATGATGCCCTGTTGCCCGGCTGTCCTGGACATCTGGAAGGAGAAGAAAAGAATCGCTTTTCCGGAAACTCCAAAAGAAAAGGAACAGCCGCTTTTTCTTGTGCGCCGGAAGGTTATGGATCTTATAATGGATCCTGAAAAAACACCGGAGGAAATCCTTCTTGAAAGTTTTTATGTTCTGAAGGAACTTCACTGGAACATGCCGCTTACCACAGAGCTTGTGGAAGATTATTTTTCAGAGAAAACGATTCGCCAACTGGAACATGCTATTAATGAAATAGAGCTGCCTGTTCTGGATACCATGGACGAATGCAATGAACTTTTGCAGGACCTGGCTGTAAATTACCGGAAAGAGGGACTTTACCGGAAATATCTGGAGCCGGTGATGGAACTTGCGGAGGAATTGTCCGAAGAATATGAGGAAGAGGAACTGGTGGAAGCCCGGGAGGATTTTTATCGGAAATTTCGTGTATATGAAGACCTTCTCCGGAGCTTTCTTGCCAACGAAGTATATTCAGATCTTCTGACACCGGAGGGAGATTTGGAAGATGCCCTGGTCCATATGCAGTGGATCGGTATGGAATATGCCACCATCCGCCAGGCTGTTTTTCTTCGGTGGCAGAAAGATGGACGGGGATCTCTTCCCTACGAAACACTCCGGGATTATATGGTAGTGATCTCCAGAATGACCGGATATGAGGAAGACGATATCCGGGAATATCTTGAGAACAGTTTTGAAGAGCTTCTGTGGGAGTGGGGATATTTTGCGCTGATCACAGGGAAATGACTTTATAACTTAAAGTTATATTAAGTATTAAAAATATACATTTTAATTATATGACGTTTTGTGTTAGAATATAGGACGAAAAGGGTAACAGAGGAATGTTAACCCGGAAATGGATAACGATCAGAAAGGAACTTGTTTTATGGATAAGGGAACAATTTTTAAATTTCATAATGACCTTGATACCGATCAGATCATTGCATCCCAGTATCTGCTTCTGCCGAATCTGGATGAAATGAAGGGCCACACATTTGAATCACTGGATCCGGATTTTTCCAAAAAGGTTAAACCGGGAGATTTTGTAGTTGGAGGAGAGAACTTCGGATGCGGATCCTCCAGAGAGCAGGCACCGGGTGTTCTTAAGGCACTTGGAGTAAAGGCAGTTATTGCGAAATCTTTTGCCCGTATTTTTTTCCGCAATGCCATTAATATCGGACTTCCGGCAATTGTCTGTAAGGATCTTCCGGATGCTGTGAAGACAGGAGATACCCTGGAGCTTCATATGTCCGAGGGAACTGCTGTTGCCAATGGTAAGACTTATTCCTGCACAAAACTGCCGGAATACATGCAGAATATACTGAATCAGGGCGGCCTTATCGCTTCTCTGAACCGTGAGGAGGAATAAGAGATGGGAATGACGATCGCAGAAAAAATCATCGCGGCAGCGGCTGGAGTGGACAGTGTAAAACCCGGAGATATCTATACAGTTTCACTGGATCATCTGATGAGTAATGACGGAACCACACATCTGACTGTTGATATGTACAACAATAAATTAAAAAATCCTCATATTGCAGATACAAAGAAGCTGGTATTTATCGTAGACCATAACGTACCGTCTGACAGCCCGAAAACAGCGGCATCCCAGAAAAAGATGAGAGATTTTGCAAGAGAAAATAATATTGATTTCTGGGAAGGAAAGGGTGTCTGCCACCAGATCATGATCGAGAATTATGTCCGTCCGGGACAGTTGATCTTCGGTGCTGACAGCCATACCTGTTCCTACGGAGCACTTGGTGCTTTCGGTACCGGTGTAGGATGTACAGATTTCCTTTACGGAATGGTAACCGGAACTTCCTGGGTCATGGTTCCGGAAACCGTAAAATTTAACCTGACAGGGAAGCTTCCTGAGGGCGTTTACGCAAGAGATCTGATCCTTACCATTATCGGCGAGATCGGGGCAAACGGCTGCAACTATCAGGCAATGGAGTTTACCGGTGAGGGCGCCAGAACATTAAGCATCAGCGACCGTATGGCACTTTGCAACATGGCTGTTGAGGCTGGTGCGAAGACAGGAATCTTTGAGGCTGATGATAAAGCTCTGGAATATCTGAAAGAGCATGGACGTGAGCCAAAAGCGGTATATCACAGCGATCCGGATGCCGTTTACGCAAGAGAGTATACCTTTGATCTTTCAAAAGTCCGTCCGGTTGTAGCGAAGCCAGACTTTGTTGACAATGTGGTTCCGGCTGAGGAAACCTGTGGCATCAAGATCAACGAAGCGTTCCTTGGCTCCTGCAATAACGGCCGTATTGAAGATCTCCGTGTAGGCGCAGAGGTGATCAAAGGCAAAAAAGTTGCAGAGGGAGTTCGTTTCCTGGTTGTTCCTGCAAGCCAGACCATCTATCGTCAGGCATTAAAGGAGGGGCTTATCGATATCTTCATGGAAGCAGGGGCTATTGTTATGAACCCGAACTGCAGTGTATGCTGGGGAAGCTGCCAGGGTGTTATCGGCGAGAATGAGGTTCTGATCAGCACAGGAACCCGTAATTTCAAGGGACGTGCAGGGCATCCGAGCTCCAAGGTTTACCTGGGATCTGCGGCAACAGTTACTGCATCTGCCGTTGCAGGTGAGATCGCAACTGCTGACAGAGTATAAGAGTTTCAGAAAAGATTTAAATAATATATTCAGAAATTATCAGAGGATGATCCGTTTCGGCGTGGGTTCTTATAACAGAGCAGACAGAAAACATTTGCCTGATGATACGGAACGGAATAAACAGGAGATATACATATGGAAGCATTTACAGGAAAAGTGTGGGTACTTGGTGATGATATTGATACGGATATCATTATCCCGACGGAGTACCTTGCACTGAAAACCATTGACGATATGAAACAGTACGGATTCAGCCCCCTTCGTCCGGAGCTGGCCGGACAGATCCAAAAGGGCGACATTATTGTAGCAGGAAAGAACTTCGGATGCGGATCCTCCAGAGAGCAGGCACCGGAGATCATCAAGGCACTGGGTGTGCAGTGTGTCATTGCGAAATCTTTTGCCCGGATCTTTTTCCGCAACTCCATTAACAACGGCCTTCTTCTTATTGAGCAGCCGGATCTTCATGACAATGTAAAAGAGGGAGATCAGGTTACGGTAGTAATGAATGAGCATGTAGAGCACAATGGAAAACAGTACCCGATCGCTTCTCTTCCGGAGAATCTGATGGATATCATCCAGGCTGGCGGACTGGTAAAAGCCATGCGTAAGCTGAACGGCCTGGACTAAAAAACGGAGAGGAGAGAAATAATGGGCGAGACGATCATTGAAAAAATTATCAGACATAATACAGGCAAGGCAGTAAAACCTGGTGATATCGTGACGGTCAATGTGGACAGAGTGATGATCCATGATATCTTTATTCCGTTTGTAGCGGAAAAATTTGAGGAGATGGGCTTTCAGAAGCTGTGGGATCCGGACAAGGTTGTTCTGATCTATGACCATCTTGTACCGGCAAGTCAGCAGGATGATACCAGACATTTCCATGTGGGAGATGCTTTTGCAGCTAAATATGGCATGAAAAACGTACACAGAAGTGACGGTATCTGTCATCAGCTTATGACTGAGGCAGGTTATGTTAAACCCGGTAATATTGTATTTGGCACAGACAGCCATACCACGACTTATGGATGTGTCGGTGCGTTTTCTTCCGGCATCGGTTACACAGAGATGGCCAGCATCTTGGGAACGGGAACCATGTGGATCAAGGTTCCGGAAACCATAAAGGTTGTGATCGACGGAGAACTTCCGGAGAATGTCATGTCCAAGGATATCATCCTCCGCCTGATCGGTGACCTTCGTGCAGATGGAGCTACTTACCGTGCTCTGGAATTTTCCGGAAGCACCATTGAAAACATGTCTGTGGCAAGCCGTATGACTATGGCGAATATGGCAATTGAGGCCGGTGCGAAATGTGCACTTTTTACACCGGATGAGAAGACAGCTGCTTACTGCAACGTAGAGCTTGATGATTATCAGAAGAGTCTTGTGGGAGATGAGGATGCTGTCTACATGAAGACCATAACTTATAAAGCAGAGGATTTTGTGCCGGTAATGGCATGTCCGTCTCAGGTGGACAAGATCCGTGATGTCAGTGAGCTTCAGGGTGAGACCATCGACCAGGTATTCATCGGTTCCTGCACCAACGGACGTCTGGAGGATCTTATGGCGGTAGCAGAGGTGCTGAAGGGCAAAAAGGTTGCAGACTTTGTAAAGCTGATTGTGACTCCTGCCAGCCGCAAAATTTACCGTCAGGCTATTGAGCTTGGCATTCTGGATACTCTTGCGGAAGCAGGGGCTATCATTACACATCCGGGCTGCGGACTTTGCTGCGGAAGGACCGGCGGAATCCTGACAGACGGTGAAAAGGTTGTGGCAACCAACAATCGTAATTTCCTGGGACGTATGGGAACTTCCAAGGTTCAGATCTATCTGGCATCTCCGAAAACAGCAGCAGCCTGTGCCGTTGCAGGCAAGATCGTAATGCCGGAATAAGAAGCAGAAGATCCTGAGAGAAATACTGCTGCCAGAAACAGATAAAGAAACGTATGAGAAAGACAGATTTTCGCAGAGGCGTCAGTCTGTCTTTTTTTACCGGATCAGAAGGATCCGGGATAAGTCATTTTTACAGAAAATGGGATTTATTGTATTATAATAACAGCCAGTGTGACAACATAACATATATTACATAAGACTCGAGGGATAAGGGTATGGAGAAAAGATCAACCATCAGTAAAAAGACACTGAAGATCATACTTGGGATCTGTATTGGCGTAACGATCCTGGCAGTGGCAGGATTATTTGTCTATACATACTTGGCAGATCACAATACGCTGGGACGGAAGATTTCCATATGGGGAGTGGATGTTTCCGGACTGGATGCAAAGCAGGCAGAAGAAAAGATCACTGCGGAATTTGCAGATCGTCCGGTATCCTTTCAGGAAAATGATCAGGAAGTTTACAGTACTACTTTGAAAGAGCTGGGCTACAGTCTCAATGAAGAAGCCCTTCTGAGTAAGCTTACAGAAATTCAGAAACAGCGGGAAGAGAGCCGGAAGCTTTTTCCAAAGGAAGAAAATATAGAACCGGAATGTCAGATCGAGGAAGATGAGGAGCAGGAAAAGCAGGCTCTTGATCTTTCAAATTTCGGTACGGAAGAAAGAAAAGCTTCTGTTGATGCAGCCATTCAGTACGATAAGGAGAAAAAAGAATTCACCCTTGTGAAGCAGGTACAGGGGACGGAAATCGATCCGGATAAGCTGGAGACTACTGTGGACACAAATCTGAACGTAGCATTTGATACGGCTCTTCTTGGAGATATCATTACAGTACCGATCAACAAGCATGTGTATGTAAGTCCGACTGTCACTGTAACAGAGGATATGAAAAATAAGGTTACAGACCTGAACAGCCAGCTGAAGAAATACCGCAGCAGTACAGTAACTTATACATTCGGAAGTGAAACGGCTGTTCTGGATTCCGATACGATCACATCCTGGCTGAAGGCTGAAGGGGAGACGCTGACTTTAGATGAAGAAGCCATTAAAGCCTACATCAGTGAGCTTGCCAACAAATACAATACCATTTATGTTCCCCGTACCTTTCATACATCTGCGGGAACGGATGTGACCATTGAGGGAAATGAGTACGGCTATCGGATCGATCAGGACGGAGAATATGCTCAGCTTCTGGAAGACCTGAAAAGTGGTACTGCTGTAACAAGAGAGCCTGTTTACAGCAAAAAAGGATACCAGAGAAACGGAACAGACGATCTGGCAGGCAGTTACATAGAGGTCAGTCTGGATGCACAGCATTTGTGGCTGTATAAGGACGGAAGCCTTGTGACGGAAACAGATATTGTCAGCGGTAAGCCGGTGAAGGGGCGTGAAACATATCGTGGTGCATGGCCGATCGCCTACAAGGCGAGTCCCTTTAACCTTACCAGCAATGAATATGGTTACGATGTAAAGGTTAATTACTGGATGCCTTTTGTCTACGGACAGGGACTTCATGATGCGTCCTGGCAGTCATCCTTTGGCGGGAACCGTTATAAAACCAACGGAAGCCACGGCTGCATCAATCTGCCTAAGGATCAGGCAGCACTGATCTATAACACCATTGATGCAGGTTATCCGATCATTATTTACTGATAGGAGCAAAAAAGCTTCGGAGAGATCCGGAGCTTTTTTTATGCCCGAAAATGAAAATTATCATGGAAACAGGATCGTAAATGATAAGGTTTTTCAAAAGTACGTTAAAAAAAACACAAAAAAATATCGAAAAAGCCTTGTCGAAACAGAAATAACGTGATATGATGATTTCGGAAATCGAGCTAATACACTTCTTAATTGCGGAGGAAGAGTGTTTTTCTCTTTTATTTGGGTGCAAATTGATAAAAAAACTCAAATAAGTGTTAGTTGAGATTTCATTTTTTTATTCATGTATCGTTAAAAAAAAGACAATATATGAACAAGAATATCTACTAGAAACGTCAGATTTTAGACTAAGAAAGGATAATGAAAGGTATGAAGTACAGTTATTATCCGGGTTGCACCCTGAGAACAAAGGCCAAAGATCTGGATGAGTATGCCAGAGCCAGTGCCACAGCCCTTGGGTTTGAGCTTGAGGAGATCGAGGACTGGCAGTGTTGTGGTGGTGTTTATCCGCTTGGCACAGACGAGATCGCCACAAAGCTTTCTTCCGTCCGTGCGTTAAACCAGGCAAAAGAAAAAGGCCAGGATCTGGTGACGATCTGTTCAGCCTGTCATCATGTGATCAAGCGTGTCAATGATGATATGAAAAATGTGGAAGATATCCGGACCAGAGCCAACAATTATATGCAGTTGGAAGCTCCCTATGAAGGAGAGACAACCGTTCTCCATTATCTGGAGGTTCTCCGGGACAGAGTCGGTTTTGATAAACTGAAAGAAAAAGTAGTAAATCCTTTTACCGGAAAGAAGATCGGAGCCTATTACGGATGTCTGCTTCTGAGACCTGGAAAGATCATGGCATTTGATGATCCGGAAAATCCAAGGATCATGGAGGATTTTATCCGTGCCCTTGGCGCTGAGCCTGTGATCTATCCTTACAGAAATGAATGCTGTGGAGGATATATATCCCTGAAAGAAAAAGAAATGTCACAGAATATGTGTGAAAAGATTGAAGAAAGCGCAGCAGGCTTTGGCGCAGATATGCTGATCACTGCCTGTCCGCTTTGCAAATACAATCTGAATAAAAATTCCGGAAATAAAATGCCGGTTTACTATTTTACAGAGCTTCTGGCAGAAGCCCTTGGCGTCAAAGAGGAGGTGGCAAAATGAGAGATAACCATTCTGCTGCGGAAAAAATAAAGGAGATCAGCGGGACCAATCCTCTGAAATGTATGAAGTGTGGCAAATGCTCTGCTACCTGCCCATCCTTTGACGAGATGGATATCAAGCCTCATCAGTTTGTGTCCTACGTGATCAATGAAAATATCGAAGCACTTGTAAATTCAGCATCCCTGTGGAAATGTCTTTCCTGTTTTGCCTGTGTGGAGCGCTGTCCGCGAGACGTAAAACCCGGAAAGATCATTGACGGGGCAAGACAGCTGGTTGTTCGGGAAAAAGGCGGAGACTATCTTTCACCAAATGAAATTCCGGAGCTTCTTGATCCGGAGCTTCCTCAGCAGCTGCTTGTAAGTGCGTTCAGAAGATACAGGAGGTGAGAAAGTGCAGAGAATCGGTGTATTTGTCTGTCATTGCGGAAGTAATATTGCCGCTACGGTAGACGTGAAAAAAGTTGTGGAGATCATTGCAAAAGAGCCAGGAGTTGTCCATGCAGAAGATTATCAGTATATGTGTTCTGAAGCAGGACAGTCCAGGATCCAGGAAGCCATCCGTGAAAAAAATCTCACAGGAGTGGTTGTCTGTTCCTGTTCTCCGCGTATGCATGAGGCAACTTTCCGTAAAGCAGCGGAAAAGGCCGGCCTGAATCCATATATGGTGGAGATCGCAAATATCCGTGAGCACTGTTCCTGGATCCACAAGGATATGCAGGAGGCTACGGAGAAGGCCGTGATCCTTGCAAGAGCAGCAGTAGCAAAAGTCAATTTAAATGCTCCTCTTCAGCCGGGAGAAAGCCAGGTTACAAAGAGAGCCCTGATCATCGGAGGCGGTATCGCCGGAATCCAGACGGCTCTTGATATTGCCGATGCAGGCTATGAAGTTGATATTGTGGAAAAAACACCAAGTATCGGCGGAAGAATGTCACAGCTTGACAAAACCTTCCCTACTCTGGATTGCTCCGCATGTATCCTTACTCCCAAAATGGTGGAGGCTGCAGCTCACGAAAAGATCAATATCTATACATACAGTGAAGTAGAAAAAGTTGCAGGTTTTGTAGGAGATTTTACTGTTGATATCCGCAAAAAAGCGCGAAGTGTCAACATGGACAAATGTACAGGCTGTGGAGTCTGCCAGGAAAAATGTCCTTCCAAAAAGATTCCAAATGAGTTCAACAGAGGGCTGAACAACCGGTCAGCTATTTATACTCCGTTTGCACAGGCGATTCCAAATGTTCCTGTGATCGACAGAGAGCATTGCCTGAAATTTAAGACAGGCAAATGTGGTGTCTGCTCCAAAGTATGTCAGGCAGGAGCCATTGATTACGATCAGCAGGATGAGATCGTAACACAGAAATACGGAGCGATCGTGGTGGCAACCGGATTTGATACCATCAAGCTTGACAAATACGATGAATACGCATACAGCCAGAGCAAGGATGTGATCACATCTCTGGAGCTGGAGCGTATCATGAATGCTGCAGGACCTACAAAAGGACATCTTGAGCGCCTTTCCGATGGAAAAGCACCGAAGGAGATCGTATTTATCCAGTGTGTTGGAAGCCGTTGCTCCGATGACCGTGGAAAGCCATACTGTTCCAAGATCTGCTGTATGTACACAGCTAAGCATGCCATGCTGATCCGTGATAAATATCCGGATACCAATGTGACGGTATTTTATATTGATGTCCGTACACCTGGTAAAAACTTCGATGAGTTTTACAGAAGAGCAGTTGAGCAGTATAACGTAAACTACATCAAAGGTCAGGTAGGAAAAGTAATTCCGCAGCCGGATGGAACACTTCTTGTTCAGGGCTCGGATCTTCTTGATAATAAGCAGATCTTCAAGAAAGCAGATATGGTAGTTCTTGCAACAGCCATTGAACCGAATCCGGATGTACGTAAGATCGCTACTATGCTTACTGCAAGTATTGACACCAACAATTTCCTTACAGAAGCTCATGCAAAGCTTCGTCCTGTAGAATCACCGACAGCAGGAATTTTCCTTTCCGGTGTATGCCAGGGACCAAAGGATATCCCGGAGACAGTTGCCCAGGCAGGAGCTGCGGCTGTAAAGGCCATAGGACTTCTTGCAAAGGACAAGCTGACAACCAATCCATGTACGGCAAGATCCGACGAGCTTCTCTGTAACGGATGCTCTACCTGTGCAAATGTATGTCCTTACGGAGCGATTTCCTATGAGGAGAAACAGGTCAACGATCACGGTATCCGTGAGACAAGAAGAGTTGCGGTTGTCAATACAGCACTTTGCCAGGGCTGCGGTGCCTGCACAGTAGCCTGCCCGTCAGGAGCCATGGACCTTCAGGGCTTCTCCAACAGACAGATTATCGCGGAGGTGGATGCAATATGTCGATAGAAACAAAGGAAGAATTCAGACCAAAGATCGTGGCATTCTGCTGTAACTGGTGCAGTTACGCCGGAGCAGACCTTGCCGGAAGCAGCCGTTTGAGCTATCCGGCGGATGTAAAGATCATCCGTGTTCCATGTTCCTGCCGTGTCAATCCCATGTTCATCCTCCGTGCCTTTGAAAAAGGAGCCGATGGTGTGATTATGTGCGGATGCCATCCGGGAGACTGCCATTACAGTACCGGAAACTATTATGCAAGAAGACGTATGACACTTCTGTTTTCAATGCTGGATTATATTGGGGTGGAAAACGGAAGAACACGTGTGGAATGGGTATCTGCCGCAGAAGGTGTGAAATTTTCACAGACTATGAATGAGTTTGTTGAGAAGATCCATTCACTTGGTAAAAACGTGAGATTGGAGGATATAAGATGCAGGAGCTGATAAAACGTGCAAAAGAACTGCTTGCAGATGGCACGGTAGTCCGGGTTCTTGGGTGGAAAGCCGGAGATCTTGCCTTTAATCCGGAACCAGCCTATTTTGAAACACCGGAATCTCTGGAGGATTTTGTCTATGATGGATTCTGCGGTGCCAATTTAAGCAAATATATGATCGAAGCTTCCAAGCTGGAAGGAAAAACCATGGTCTGTCTGAAGCCCTGCGATACATATAGCTTTAACCAGCTTTTGAAAGAGCATCGTGTAGACAGAGAAAAAGCCTATATCGTAGGTGTTGGCTGTAAAGGAAAGCTGGATATTGAAAAGATCCGTAAAATGGGGATCAAGGGTATCCGGGGAATTTCCGGAGCAGAGATTACCGGAGATGCAGAGACATTGACTGTGGATACTGTTTACGGAGAAAAAACCTGTGCATACAAAGATGCCATGCTGGAACGCTGCCATGTATGTAAAGGAAAAGAGCATAAAATTTACGATGAACTAATCGGTGAGTCAAAGGAGACAAAGGACGCTGACCGTTTCGCAGAAGTTGAGCGGATCGAGGCAATGAGTCCGGAAGAAAAATTTGCATTCTGGCAGAGCGAGCTGAGTAAATGTATCCGCTGTAATGCCTGCCGTAATGTATGTCCGGCCTGCAGCTGCCGCAAATGCGTTTTTGACAGCAACAAGTTCGATAGCGCCCAGAAGGCAAATGTGGATTCCTTTGAGGAAAAGATGTTCCATGTGATTCGTGCCTTCCATGTAGCCGGAAGATGTACGGACTGTGGCGAGTGCAGCAGAGTCTGCCCGCAGGGAATTCCCCTTCATCTGTTTAACCGTAAGTTTATCAAGGATATTGATGCGTTTTACGGTGAGTATCAGGCAGGCGAGGATGCGGAGTCAAAGGGTCCGCTTACCAGCTTTACCTTTGAGGATGTAGAGCCAGGGATCGTGGCAGAAAGGGGATAATGTATGTATAAGATCGCAGTAGAAAATCTGCCGGCATTATTCCGGAAAATTGCCGCAGACCAGGAATTATATTTACCGGTAAAGGTAAGTGAGCAGGTGAACTTCAAGGCATGGAGCGAGGATGCAGAAGTTTCCCTTGAAACACTGAAAACCGTGAAATCACCGAAGGATGCTTTCTTTCCGCAGAGTGAAAATCTCTATACCTGTAAAAAAGATGGGAAAAATATCAGCATTGAGCCTCAGGCACTGAAAGACCAGAATTTTGTCGTATTCGGAATGAGAGCCTGTGATGTACAGGGCGTGAAAGTTCTCGACAATGTGTTCCTTGGGGATCCGGTGGATACTTTTTACCAGGCAAGAAGAGAACATGGAACTATCGTAGCTCTTGCCTGTCATGAACCGGAGGAAAGCTGCTTCTGTAAAGTATTTGGCATTGATGCTGCAGATCCGGAAGCAGATGTTGCAGCCTGGATCATCGAGGGAGAACTTTTCTGGAAGCCTCTCACAGAAAAAGGAAATGCTCTGACAGAAGCTGTGAAGGAGCTTTTGGCAGATGCTGATGAGACAAAGGTAGAAGAGGAGAAGAAGGCAATCCGTGGTATTATCGAGCTTCTTCCATATACACATCTTTCACTGGAAGGATGGGCGCAGGAAGAATACATGGACCGTTTCAATTCTCCTGTATGGGAGAAACTGTACAAGCCTTGTCTTGCCTGCGGAACCTGTACCTTCGTATGTCCGACCTGTCAGTGCTATGACATTAAGGATTACGATACAGGGCACGGTGTTCACCGTTACCGCTGCTGGGATTCCTGCATGTACTCTGATTTTACCATGATGGCTCACGGAAACAACCGTACCAGCCAGATGCAGAGATTCCGTCAGAGATTTATGCATAAGCTTGTTTATTATCCGTTAAATAATGACGGCATGTTCTCCTGTGTTGGCTGCGGCCGCTGCGTGGAGAAATGTCCGGAATCTTTAAATATCGTAAAAGTCATCAAGGCCTTTGAAACACAGGGAGGTGAAAAGAATGAGTGAATGTACCTGTCATAAAAATTATACACTGGATACGCTGATCCCCAAGGTTGGCGTGATCACAGATATCCGTCAGGAGACACCGGATGTAAAAACCTTCCGTGTGGAAGCTCCGGAGGGTGGAAAGCTTTTCGAGCATATGCCAGGACAGTGTGCCATGGTCTGTGCACCAGGCGTCAGTGAAGGTATGTTTT
The DNA here is from genome assembly GCF_018785605.1 of Blautia sp. MCC270. Classification (NCBI taxonomy): domain Bacteria; kingdom Bacillati; phylum Bacillota; class Clostridia; order Lachnospirales; family Lachnospiraceae; genus Blautia; species Blautia sp. MCC270. Next base: position 7,610 of record NZ_WQQD01000027.1, on the reverse strand, counting down.
CCATTACTTCTTCTCCGACTGTAAAGGATTATCAGGAATTCAGCATCAAAAAATGCGGATCCCTTACCGATTATCTCCACAGCCTTCAGGTTGGAGATGAGATCGCAGTCCGCGGACCATACGGAAATCATTTTCCGGTGGAAGATAAGTTAAAGGGAAAAAATCTCCTGTTCATCGCAGGTGGAATCGGTCTGGCACCTCTTCGTTCCGTGATCAATTATGTGCTGGATAACCGTGAGGATTACGGAACAGTAGATATTCTCTATGGTTCCCGTTCCGCAGATGATCTGGTGCAGCTTAAGGAAATCCAGGAAGTATGGATGAAAACAGAAGGTGTAAATGTATATCTTACCATTGACCGTGAGCAGGAAGGCTGGGACGGTCATGTAGGATTTGTTCCGAATTATCTGAAGGAGATTGGTTTTGATACCAATAAGACCGCTCTGGTCTGCGGCCCGCCGATCATGATCAAATTCGTTCTGGCAGGACTGGAAGAGCTGGGCTTCTCCAGAGATCAGGTATATACCACACTGGAGCTTCGTATGAAATGCGGTGTCGGAAAATGCGGCCGCTGCAACATCGGAGACAAATACGTCTGCAAAGACGGCCCAGTATTCCGATGTGATGAGGTGGATGAATTACCTAATGAGTACTAAGTTATAGATTGCACCTTAAGAAACTTTCAAATATATGCGCTGGTTATAGCCAGTACACAGCCATGTGGAACAGCCATCTCGCTAAGATGCCCATTTTAGGAGCGATTTTAGCGGCGCTGAAATCCAGTACTTACGAAGACTTAGGAGTGAAGGCTCTCCTGAACTCCTTAGTCGCAGTTAGTACTTAGTTCAGCAGAGCGTTGCGACGGGCACGTGTGAGATGGCTGTTCCACATGGCGTACGATTTGGATAAAAGAAAGGACACCAACATGGAAAATAATATGGTAAACGTATATTTTTTCGGTAAAAAATACAGCGTTCCCGGTGATCTGACCATTATGACAGCTATGGAATATGCCGGTTACACATTAAAAAGAGGATGCGGCTGCAGACACGGATTCTGCGGTGCCTGTGCGACCATCTACAGGATCAAGGGACAGAATGAGCTGAAAACCTGTCTCGCCTGTCAGACACAGGTGCAGGAGGGAATGTATGTGGCAAGTATCCCGTTCTTCCCTACAGACAAGAGACTTTATAATATAGAAGATCTTAAGCCGAACCAGCAGGTAATGATGGAGCTTTATCCGGAGATCTACAGCTGCATCGGATGCAATGCCTGCACAAAGGCCTGTACACAGGACTTAAATGTCATGCAGTATATTGCATATGCGCAGAGAGGCGAGCTTGAAAAATGTGCAGAGGAATCCTTTGACTGCGTAAGCTGCGGCTGCTGTTCCGTAAGATGTCCGGCAGGAATTTCCCATCCGATGGTAGGCCTTCTGGCAAGACGTCTCACCGGAAAATATATTGCGCCGAAAAGCGAGCATCTGGAGAAACGTGTGGAAGAGATCCACGAGGGCAAATTTGACGATATGATCGAGAAGATCATGCAGAAGCCGATCACAGAGATGCAGGAACTTTACAACAGCAGAGAAATCGAGAAGTAGGAGGGCGTAAAACATGTATGCACCATATCCAGAAAATATGATGGAATCCATCAAAAAGGTAGAGGCTACAAGAGCGGAGCGTATGGCAACAGAGCCAAGACGTCTGAGTGCAGATGAGAAAGATGCTCTTCTCAAAAAATTCCATCCGGACTATAACCCGGATGCATTTGCAGAGATTAAGGTAGGACCGAACAAGGGACAGAAAGCACCACTGGAACTGACAAAAATGCTCCATTCAGAAAGCCGTCTGCTCAACGAAAAAATCGATCTTACAAAAATCGATTATGATGTAGATGTACTGATCATCGGCGGTGGTGGAGCAGGCTCTTCCTGTGCCATCGAGGCCCACAACGCAGGTGCCAACGTTATGATCGTTACAAAACTCCGTATCGGTGATGCCAACACCATGATGGCAGAAGGCGGGATCCAGGCAGCAGATAAAGAAAATGATTCCCCGGTACAGCATTATCTGGACTGCTTTGGAGGCGGACATTTTGCCGCAAAACCGGAGCTTGTAAAAAGACTGGTAATGGAAGCACCGGATGCGATCAAATGGCTCAACGACCTTGGTGTTGAGTTTGATAAAGCAGAAGACGGAACCATGGTCACTACACATGGCGGCGGTACCTCCAGAAAGAGAATGCATGCTGCAAAGGATTATTCCGGATCAGAGATCATGCGTACTATCCGTGATGAGGTCTTAAATCTTAAGATCCCGGTAGTGGAATTTACATCCGCTGTAGAACTTCTGAAGGATGAAAAAGGTCAGACTGCCGGTGCAGTTCTTCTCAACATGGAAACCGGAGACTATTCCGTTGCAAGAGCAAAAACAGTTGTAATTGCAACCGGTGGTGCAGGAAGAATGCATTATCAGGGATTCCCGACCTCCAATCACTACGGAGCAACTGCTGACGGACTCGTGCTTGGATACAGAGCAGGCGCTTCCCTTCTTTACCAGGATTCTATCCAGTATCATCCAACAGGTGCGATCTATCCGTCACAGATCCTTGGTGCCCTGGTAACAGAGAAGGTTCGTTCCGTTGGTGCACAGCTTGTAAATGCAAACGGAGAGGCTTATATTCATCCGCTGGAAACCCGTGACGTAAATGCTTCCGGTGTTATCCGCGAGTGTGAGGAAGGCCGTGGCGTTGAAGTTCCAGGTGGACGAAAAGGTGTATGGCTGGATACTCCGATGATCGAGATCCTGGGCGGTGAGGGAACTATCGAAAAGAGGATCCCTGCCATGTTCCGTATGTACATGAATTACGGCATTGATATGAGAAAAGTCCCGATCGTGATCTACCCGACCCTTCATTATCAGAACGGTGGTCTTGAGATCAACGGAGACGGCTTTACAAAAGAAATCCCGAACCTTCTGGTTGCAGGAGAGGCAGCAGGCGGAATCCACGGAAGAAACCGACTGATGGGCAACTCTCTTCTTGATGTAATTGTATTCGGACGAAATGCAGGTAAAAAAGCAGCTGCCAAATGCAAAGAGGTAGAGCTTGGCACTATGAATCTGGATCATATCAGAAAATATGAAGAGGAACTGAAAAATGCAGGAGTTGATACAGGAGACGTATCTCCTATGCTTCTGCCGAAATATGCCCGCCACGAACGTTAACAATATGTTATGATAATAAAAACATATGAGATAAGCGAAAGGAGTCTATTATGAGAGAAATCGAAGTAAACAGACTTACAGAGATTATCGAAAAACTCTGTATCGAAGCCAATGAACATCTCCCGGAAGATGTGAAGGATGCTATCAAAACCTGCCGTGCCTGCGAGGACGGCGAGATCGCAAAAGGTGTCCTTGATAACATTATCGAGAATTTTGATATTGCGGACAGTGAGAATGTTCCGATCTGTCAGGATACCGGAATGGCATGCGTATTCCTTGAAATTGGCCAGGATGTCCACTTTACAGGCGGAGATTTAAATGATGCCATCAATGAAGGTGTACGCCGCGGATACGATAAAGGTTACCTGAGAAAATCCGTTGTCAAGGATCCGGTACGCCGTGGAAACACAGGTGACAATACACCGGCTATGATCTATACAGAGATCGTTCCTGGAGATCAGGTGAAAGTAACTGTAGGACCAAAAGGCTTCGGAAGCGAGAATATGAGCCAGATCCGTATGTTCAAGCCATCTGCAGGCCTTCAGGGAATCAAGGATTTCATTCTTGAGGTTGTAGAAACTGCAGGTCCGAACCCATGTCCGCCTATGGTAGTTGGTGTTGGTATCGGAGGAACTTTTGACAAATGTGCACTTCTTGCAAAGAAAGCGCTGATGCGTCCTCTGAATACAGAGAACCCGGATCCTTACTATGCAGATCTTGAGAAAGAGATGCTGGAGAAGATCAACAAGCTTGGTATCGGACCTCAGGGCTTTGGCGGAAAGACCACAGCTATCGGTCTGAACATTGAGACTATGCCTACTCATATCGCAGGTATGCCATGTGCAGTTAACATCAACTGCCATGTAACACGTCATAAAACGGAGGTGCTTTAATATGGAAAGAAGAAAGATCACACTGCCTCTGACAAGAGAGCTGGCAAGAACTCTCCATGCAGGCGACCAGGTTTTACTGACAGGAACCATCTATACATCCCGTGATGCAGGTCACAAGAGAATGTGCGAGGCCCTTGCAAAAGGAGAAAAGATTCCTTTTGACCCTACAGATGCTACTATTTACTATGTAGGTCCGACTCCGGCAAAACCAGGCGAAGTCATCGGCTCCGCAGGCCCTACAACCAGCGGCCGTATGGATGCCTATGCACCGACCATGATGTCCGTAGGCGCCAGAGGAATGATCGGAAAAGGTGCCCGCCTTCCGGAAGTCGTAGATGCAATGAAAAAATATGACGGCGTATATTTCGGAGCCATCGGCGGTGCAGGTGCACTTCTTGCAAAATGCATCAAAAAAGCAGAGCTTATCGCTTACGAAGACCTCGGAGCAGAAGCACTCCGCAAGCTTTATGTGGAAGACATGCCGCTTGTAGTCATCATTGACAGCGAGGGAAATAACCTCTACGAAGAGGGGCGTGCAGAGTACCTGAAAGACCATGCAGAATAATCTTTTGCTCTACAATATGATATTGTGATATATTTCAAAAAGGAATAAAAAAAGGATAAAAGTCCGACAGTAAATGCTGAAAATCCGTGCAGAAGCATTTATTGTTGGGCTTTTTAATTTTATCATTTCACTTTCAATTTAATCATTCTTGAGAAAATGATCAAATTAAAGTTGACAATGATAAGATTGATTTATATACTTGAAGTAAATAAAATCGAAAAAAGAGTGATAAAGAAGGTGATGAAAAATATATGAGACAGTTTGATTATCGGGAAAAGTGGAAAAATCTGTTGACTCCTGAAATTGTATCTTACCTGACACAGATACATGAATTTAAAGGAGAACAAACTCTTTTTATTGAGGCCAAAGCAGATACTCTTACACAATTAGTTGAAATCGCCAAGATTCAAAGTACGGAAAGTTCCAATAAAATAGAAGGTATTTATACATCAGATATCAGATTGCGGGAATTGGTAAAAGACAAAACAAGGCCAAGGACAAGAAATGAACAGGAAATTGCCGGATACAGAGATGTATTGAATACAATTCATGAAAGTCATGACCATATCCCACCAAAGTCTGCGATTATTTTACAGCTCCACAGAGATTTGTATAAATTTGAAAGCTACAATATTGGAGGGAAATATAAAACTGCGGATAATATAATTGAGGAAGAAGATTCCCGGGGAATAAAAAAAATACGGTTTAAACCAGTACCGGCCTGGGAAACACCGGAAGCAATGGAAGAACTATGCAGAGCATTTGAAGAGGCAATGGCAACAGGAGAAATAGATCCACTTCTTTTGATTCCAATGTTTATTCTGGATTTCCTATGCATACATCCGTTTAATGACGGCAATGGAAGAATGAGCCGTTTACTTACACTATTACTTTTGTACAGATCCGGCTATATTGTGGGAAAATATATCAGTATCGAGAGAATGATAGAAAATTCAAAGGAATTATACTATGAATGTTTAAGGGAAAGTTCTGAGAACTGGTATGAGAATAAGAATGATTATATACCATTTGTAAAATATATGCTTGGCGTTATCGTAGGAGCATACAGAGAATTTTCTTCAAGGATAAAATTGCTGATAACGCAGAATATATCAAAACCGGAGCGAATAGAAGAGATTATAAAAAATAATCCGGGTATAATTACAAAAAAAGAAATCGCAGAAAAATGTCCGGATATCAGTGTGGTAACGATACAGAGAACACTGGCAGAATTACTGACAGCAGAAAAAATTTTAAAAATCGGCGGTGGCAGGTATACGAAATATACCTGGAATAATGAACGATAGATGGGAGATAAAAAATGATCACTGGTGAATTAAAAAACAAAATAGATGGTTTATGGGATATATTTGCGGCAGGAGGACTTGTCAATCCACTGGAAGTAATCGAACAGATTACATACCTGATGTTTATTCATGATCTGGATGATTCCGATAATATGCGTGCAAGAGAAAGTGCAATGCTTGGCTTGCCATTTCAGAGTATTTTTTCCGGAGAAGTAAAAATAGGTGAGAGAACAATTGACGGAAGTCAGCTGAAATGGTCCGTATTCCATGATTTTCCGGCAGACAGAATGTATATGATCATGCAGGAATGGGTATTTCCGTTTATAAAAAATCTTCATAATGATAAAAACAGTGCATATTCCAAATATATGGACGATGCGATATTTAAGCTTCCGACACCACTCCTTTTATCCAAAGTGGTGGATTCTCTGGATGAAATTTACAAACTTATGAATGAAATCCAGACAGCAGATGTCAGAGGAGATGTATATGAATATCTTCTTTCAAAAATAGCTCAGTCCGGACGGAATGGACAGTTCCGTACACCAAGACATATTATCCGGATGATGGTTGAGATGATGGATCCGTCCAGTGATGAGATTATCTGTGATCCGGCATGTGGAACCTCCGGATTTCTGGTTGCAGCAGGAGAATATCTGAAAGAAAAAAGAAAAGAAGAAATTTTTTATGATAAGCAGAAAAAAGATCATTACATGAATCATATGTTCCATGGATATGATATGGACCGCACCATGCTTCGTATTGGAGCCATGAATATGATGACTCACGGAATAGAAAATCCTTATATTGAGTATCGGGACAGCTTATCTGATCAGAATGCAGATAAAGATCAGTATTCCCTTGTGCTGGCAAACCCACCTTTTAAAGGAAGCCTGGATGCAGAATCTGTTTCCGGAGATCTTCTTAAAGTTTGCAAGACAAAGAAAACAGAACTTTTATTTCTTGCTTTGTTCCTGAGGATTATGAAAATTGGAGGAAGATGCGCCTGTATTGTACCAGATGGTGTACTTTTCGGATCATCACGGGCACATAAATCCATCCGTAAGGAAATTGTTGAGAATCAGAGACTGGAAGCTGTAATATCCATGCCTTCCGGTGTATTTAAACCCTATGCAGGAGTATCCACAGCGATCCTCATTTTTACAAAAACAGAACACGGTGGAACAGATCAGGTATGGTTCTACGATATGAAAGCAGACGGATTCAGTCTGGACGATAAACGTACTCCGGTCACAGAGAATGACATTCCGGATATTATAGAGCGTTTCAAAAACCTTGATAAAGAAGCAGAACGGAAACGAACAGACCAGTCATTTATGGTACCGAAAAAAGATATTGTGGAGAATGATTATGATCTCAGTATCAATAAATACAAAGAAATTGAATACACCCCAGTGGAATATCCTCCAACATCAGAAATCATGGCCAATATCCGGGAACTGGAGCTGGAAATCGGAAAAGAAATGGATGAGCTGGAACGGTTGTTGGGATTATAGAAGAAAGGATGGCAGATTCGAAAATTCGGGTTTGTGTGGGAAGAATGATATGAGTGTACGGACTATTGATGAATGCTTTTATCAAATTCGAAACGGTGCCA